>JAWKYB010000008.1 GCA_041396705.1 Alphaproteobacteria bacterium | reverse complement strand
TCGACATAGCAGTGGGTGCCGTCGCGGGTGGTCAGCGGCATCACCGTCGGGCCGTCGCCGCCGTCGTTGCGGCGATGGCGCTCGTAAATCATCCGCATCGCCAGGTGGCGCTCGCCGTACAGCGTCTTGAACCACTGGTCGATGGTGGCGAGCGCGTCGACGGCATAGCCGGTCAGCGCGCAGGTGGCGGCGTTGACGTAGAGGGCATCGCCTTCGCGCACGGCAGCCGGCTTCGGCAGCAGGTCGACGAGCCTGGCGATGCCCGACGGCGGGCCGGCGCTGGTCTCGGCGTCTTGCGGGTTCTGCAACGGCATCGCGGCGGTGGGCCTGTTCCGGGCTCAAGCGTGGGCGGCCGGTGCCGCGGCGGCGCGGCGACCGGTGACCGACGATAGGGTCGTTGTGTAAAGGCCTGCTTAAACCTGGGAATTGCCGCGGCCCGGCGGCGCCCGCTCAGGCCACCGTGTGGTAGCCGGTGCGGATCAGCCGCGAAACGGCGAAGGCGCCGGCGGCCCCGATCGCGGCCAGCGCGACCGCGCCGATCCAGGCGGAGCCGTCCTGGAAGCCGCTGAGCCCGCCGCGCACGCCGTCGATGACGAAATGAAACGGCTGGTGGGCGACCACCGCCGCGAACGGATCGGCGAAGCCGGATACCGGCGCGAAGGCGCCGGACAGGAAGACCAGCGGCGTCACGATGAAGGTGGCGATCGCGCTCAGCGAATCCCATTTGCGCGCCCACAGGCCGGCGAAGATGCCGAACAGGGCGATGCACCAGGCGCCGAGGGCGGCGAACAGGATCGCCTGGCCGGCGTCGGCGACGCGCAGGCCGATCAGCGGCACCAGCACCGCGGCGACGACCAGGCCGACCAGCAGGCCCATGGTCGCGCCCATCAGCGCATGGGCGAGCAGCCGCGAGCCGACCGGCAACGGCGCCATCAGCTCGATGTCGATATAGCCGTCGATCTTGGCGTGCAGGATGGTGAAGGCGGTGGTCTGGAACGCGATGTTCAGCACCGCGATCGCCACCAGCCCCGGCGCGATGAACGCGCCGAGCGAAAGCGGGGCGTCGAGGCCCTGCATCTGGCCGCCCAGGCCCTGCGGCGCGGCCAGGTCGAACACGGCGATCAGCAGCGCCGCGGTCAGGCCCTGCGGCACGATCAGGAAGGCGACGGCGCGGGCCTGGCGGCGCAGCTCGCGCCGGTACAGGGCCCAGAAGCCCTGGACCAGGCCGGGCGCGCGCGGCTGGCGCCACGCCCGGGCCGCCGCGTTGCGGGTGGTCGGCGCGTGCATGGCTCAGCTCTTCAGGCGATAGCCGATGCGGAACAGCCACCAGGCCGCCAGCGCCAGCGCGGCGTCGACCGCGGCGAGCACCGCCACGCCCAGCCACACCGGCGCGTCGGAATGGCCGATGAAGCCGTAGCGAAAGCCGTCGATCATGTAGAAGAACGGGTTGGCGTGGGCGACCGCGCCCCAGAAGGCGGGAAGCCGCTCGATCGAATAGAAGGTGCCGGACAGGAAGGTCAGCGGCGTGACCACGAAGTTGGTGACCGCGGCGATGTGGTCGAACTTCTCCGACCAGATCCCGCCCAGCACGCCGAGCAGGGCCATCATCGCGCTGGCGGCGACGGCGAAATAGACGACGGCGCCGATGTCGTGGATCGCCACCGGCGCGAACAGCGCCATGACGCCGGCGGTGACCGCGCCCACCACCAGCCCGCGGGTGATGCCGCCCAGCACGAAGCCGGCAGTCAGCTCCCACGGCGCCAGCGGCGGCATCAGCACGTCGACGATGTTGCCCTGGATCTTGCCGATGACCAGGCTGGACGAGGTGTTGGCGAAGGCGTTCTGCACCATCGCCATCATCACCAGCCCCGGGGCCAGGAACGCCGCGAAGGCGACGCCCTCCACCATCTCGACCGAGCGGCCGAGCGCCAGGGTGAAGATGGCGAAGAACAGCAACGTGGTGACGACAGGGGCCGCGATAGTCTGCTGGAACACCTTGAGGAAGCGGCGCACCTCCTTCAGATACAGCGTCCACAGCCCGCGCCCGTTGACGGCGCCGTAGCTGCGCAGCCGCGGACCGGGGGCGGTCGCGGACCCGGCGGCCGCGATCGGGACGGAACGGGGCATGGGCATCCGGAAGCTGTTGGCTGTGCCGCTGTGAGTTAAACTTGCCGGGTCGATTGGGCAAGGAGGGATTGACGCTGGCCGACGAGGACCCACTGGGCGAAGCCGCGCTGCGGGCCGCGGCACTGGCCTATCTGGCCCGTTATGCCGCCACCGCCGAGCAGGTGCGCCGCGTGCTGGCGCGCCGGATCAGGCGGCACGGCGGCGAGCGGGACGAGCCGGAGGCGGTTGTACGCGGCCGCATCGACGCCGTCGTCGCGCGGCTGGTCGCCGCCGGGCTGATCAGCGACCGGGACTTCGCGGAAACGCGCGCGGCCGGGCTGATGCGGCGCGGCACCTCGACCCGGCGGATCGCGGCGCTGCTGCGCGACAGGGGCGTGCCGGACGCGCTGGCCGCCGCCGTGATCGTTGATCTGGATCAAATCCATGGACCGGAACGTGAACGCTTTGCGGCGCTGCGCCATGCCCAGCGGCGGCGTCTGGGGCCGTGGGCCGCGCCCGGCCGGCGGGCCGATCGGCGCCGGCGCGATCTGGCGGCGATGGTGCGCGCCGGCTTCGCGCCGGCGCTGGCGACCTGGGTGATCGACCTGGAGCCCGAAGCCGCCGCGCAGGCTCTGGATCAGGCGGCGAGCAGCCCGGAATAGAGCGCATAGGCGCCGAAGGCCGCCATCAGCACCGCGGAGCCCCGGTTCATCCAGCGCATGATGCTGTCGCTGACCCGGCCGCGCAGCAGCCCGGCGCTGGCGGCCAGCCCGATCCACCACAGGGTCGAGCCCAGGAACACGCCGCCGACCAGGATGGCCGCACCGGTCAGGTCCAGCGAATCGAGCCCGAGCCCGAGCGAGGCGAACACCGCCGCGAAGGCCAGGATGGTGATCGGGTTGGTGATGGTCAGCACGAAGGTCGAGACGAAGGCGGCCAGGTGCGTGCGCGGCGCGGCGCGGCGCGGCTGGACGCTGGTCCGCTTGGTGTAGACGCGGATCGCCAGCAGGATCAGCAGGATGCCGCCGACCAGCTCCAACAGCGAGCGGTGGGTCAGCATCCAATCGGTCACCGCGGCGATGCCGAACGCGGCGACGATGCCGAACACGGCGTCGGCGCAGGCCGCGCCCATGCCGGCGATCAGGCCGGCCAGGCGGCCGTCGTGCAGGGTGCGCTGCACGCACATCACGCCCACCGGGCCGACCGGCGCGGCGATGGCGAGCCCGGCGAGCACGGCTTTGATGAACACGATCAGCAGGAGCGACAATGACGTGAGCAGCATTTAGACGTTGACTGGTTGGCCCGGGCGCAGACGCACGTGCGCTGCGCGGCGCCCGCGCAACGTCATGCTGCAACGGTGCATCGGGACGCCCGTTCCTTCCGGACCGCGGCGGCGCTGCAAAATGCGGTTCATTCCGCCGGAAAGCAAGCGCAGACTGCGGGGCGGTTTGACGCCATCGCTGCATCGGTATAGCGTCACCGCCGCACGAAATCGGGCGGCCCGCGGGGCGGGTATCCTGCCCGGCGAGGAGGACTACGCCGGATGCGACCCAGCCGCGACCGTAGGCGCGATACGCTGTGCGGATGACGCCGTCGATCGTCGGACGATGGGCGGCCGGACTGGTCCTGCTGGCGTGTGCGGCCCTCGCCGCTCCGGCCCAGGCGCAGCCGCTGGTGGTCGCGGTGGAGCCGCAGGTCACCGCCGCGCCGCTGATCATCGCGGCCGACCGCGGCTGGTTCGCCGAGGAGGGGCTGGACGTCCGCCTGGTCCAGTTCCATGCCAACCGCACCATGCTGATGGCGCTGGCCGAGAGCGACGTGGACGTGGCCCTGGTCGACCTCACCGCCGACGCCTATTCGATGGCGGCCCAGCACAACCTGCGCATCATTGCTGGCGCCGAGCAGCTCAACGGCGCCTTTCCGCGCTATGCGTGGCTGATCGGCGCGGACCTGACCGGCGTCGACCTCGACGGGCTGCGCGATGCGCCCGACGCCGTGATCGGCCTGACCGAGCTCGGCTCGCCCGCCCGCTACCTGCTGGCGGCGCGGCTGCAGGCGGCGGTCGAGACCGGCTTCGTTTCCGAAGGCTCCGATGTCGCGCTGGCCGCGGCGCTGGCGCAGGGCTCGGTCGACGCCGCGCTGCTGCCGGCGCACCTGGCCGCCGACCTGGAAGCGACCGGAGCGGCCCGCGTGGCCGAGTGGGCCGGCCCGATCGACGGCCCGATCAGCCTGTCTGTGCTGATGACCACCGCGGCCCAGGCCAGCCTGCGGCCGGAGGTGCTGGCGCGCTTCCTGCGGGCCTATGTGCGCGGGGTGCGGGCATTCCGTGCCGCCGTCGCGGCCGAGGCCGAGGGCGCGGCGGAAGACGCGGACCAGGCCGACAGCATCGAGGCGGCCCGCAACGCGGCGCTGCTGACCATCGTCGCCGACGGCGCCCGCCGTCCGGTCGACGAGGTGCGGCAGGCCCCACCCTATTTCGCGCCCGACGGCCGGGTCGATTCCCGCTCGCTGGCCGCGCAGCTGGCCTGGTGGCAGCAGGAGGGCGACTGTGCCATGGACATCGACATGCGCACCCTCCTGGACCTGTCGGCGCTGCAGTCGGCGCTGCTGAGCCTCGCCGCGGACTCGGCCGAGCAGCGGCGCGCGGCGGCGGCCGTGGTCGAGGCGGTGTCGGCGGCGGAGCCTGAGGATGCGTCGGCCGAGGACGCGACCGATCCGTCTGCTGCCGGCGGACCGCAGTCCGAGGACTGAGCCGGAGCCGGCCCGGCCGTTGCCTACAGGTCGTCGGTGGTCAGCGTGCCCGATGCGACGTAGTAGCCGATCCCGATCATCTCCTTGATCGCCGCCATCGTCACCGCCAGGCTGCGGTGCGACGGCAGCCACGCCCACAGCCCGGTCGGCTCGTAGACCGTGTCGGCGGTCAGTGCGGCGACCTCCAGCCCCTGGTGGCGCAGGCAGGCGGCCGCCCGCATCACATGCAGGCCCGACGTCACCAGCAGCACGCGGGTCGCGCCCAGCTCCGCCGCCGCGGCCGCCGCGGCGGCCGCGTTCTCGCAGGTGTTCTGCGACGCGGTCTCGATCATCAGGGCGTCGTCGACGACCAGGTCCAGCGAATCGACCGTGACCTCGCTTTCCGCCGGGCCGCCGTCGGGGCTGCCGCCGGCGATCAGGACCGGCGCCGCCCATTGCAGCTGCGCCGCCAGGCCGGCCCGGGCCCGCATCACGGTTGGCGACGCCGGGAACCAGCTGCCGTCGGACAGGCTGATGATGCCGCCGGTCGGCACCACGATCAGGTCCGGCGGCGCCTCGCGGCTCGGCGGCGGCGCCGCGCGCGCCAGCATGGCATTGAGCGACGAGGCGACCGGCGGGGCGCCGGCCACGGCCAGCCCCAGCCAGATCGCCAGCAGCGGCCAGCGGGTCAGCCGGCGGCTGCGGCGCGACGCTGCCAGCCAGGCCACGAAGGCCAGCACCAGCACCAGCGGATAGACGCCGAGCAGATAGTCGAGAACTTCGCGCATGGATCGCCATGTGGCAGGTCGGCGCCGGCCGGCGGGTCCGCCCGGTGCCCGGTTGGCGGGGACGAATCGAGCCGCTACCATGGCACAATGCCGGCGGGGTGACGATTCGGCAGCCATGGTCGCCCGACCGCGCCCCCGATCGACAGCGGAACGGATTGTCCCGATGCGCATGCCCGTCCCCCTCGCCTGTGCGCTGATTGCCGGCCTGGCCGGCGCGGCGCCGCTGCACGCGCTCGACGTCGGCGACGCCGATGCGGTGCGCGAGGCCTATCTCGACCACATCGACGCCGATGCCGATGCCGACCCCGGCGACATCTGCGTCGCGGCCGACCCGCAGTTCCCGGAGACCGCGATCGTTGCCGGCTTCGCCCACGACCGCGGCTGCATGGTCGAGACCATTCTGGTCGACGACGACTGGCTGGCGCCGACGATGGCGTCGGAACCGGCGCTGGAACTGGCCGGCTGGGACGATGCCGACGCGGCGCGGCGGGCGGAGCTGGCGATGGCCTGGACCCGCTTCGCCGTCTTCGCCTTCCGTACGGCGGTATCGACCGCCAACGACGACTTCGCCCGGCCCGACGCGCCCGCCTTCACCGCGCCGACGACCGAGCCCGACGGCGCCGACGGCGTGGTCGTCACCCTGTGGGTACAGGAAGAGGCCGGCATGCTGCCGGAGACGGAGTACAACCTCTGGGAACTGACCTTCGACCGCGATGGCGCCATGGTGCGCATCCGCGTGCTCGCGACCTACGTGGCCGAGTATTGAGACCCGCAGGCCCGATGTTGCGGCGGCCGTCGCCCGGCGTGTCCCTGGTCGCGCCACATTTCCGTGCATCGTTCGCGGCGCTCCGCAGCTAGAGGAAGGTCCGATCGCCATGCGCCCGCTCAACCTGATTGTCGCTGCCTTGTTCTGTGTCGGTCCGGGCGCTGCCGACGTCGCCTGGGCGTTGGATGTGACCGACAAGGCGGACGTGGTCGAGGCGCTGAACGCGCATCGCGGCTGGGACATCGCGGCGGAGGACGTCTGCCTCACCACCGACCCGGACTTCCCGGATGTCGCCGTTGTCGGCGTGTTTGCCGACGATCGCGGCTGCATGTTGGAGGCGATCCTGGTCGACGGTTCGTGGCTGGCGGTGGAACAGGCGTCGCAGCCGGTGCTCGCGGCGCGCGGCTGGCCGGACCTCGACGACCGCGGGCGCGAGGCGCTGGCCCTGGCGTGGGCGGAATTCGGCGTGTTCGCCTACTACGGTATTGCCTGGGAGCGGGGCGACGCGTTCGCGCGGGCCGACGCACCGGCATACTCGCCGCCGAGCGCGCATGCCGACGGGGCCGGCGGCGTCGTCGTGACGCTGTGGCGGATCGAACCGCAGGGCAGTCTGCCGCAGACCGAATATGCGCTCTGGCAGGTCGCGTTCGACGGCGACGGCCGGCAGACCGGGACAGAGAGGCTCGACGGCTATGTCGTCGTCTACTAGGCGTGGGCCCGGCCTTGGCTGAGCGAGCACTGGCCCATGCCGCCGCCGCTGCCCCGCCGGAGGTGTCCACAGACTCTGCCTTGCCGTTCCGTTTCTGCGCGGCGGACCTGGTCGCCGACGTCAGCGGCGCGCTGGTCTGGCCGGCGGCCGGGCTGATCGCGGTCGCCGACCTGCACCTGGAGAAGGGGTCGGGCTTTGCGGCGCGCGGTGCGCTGCTGCCGCCCTACGACACGGCGGCGACGCTGAAGCGGCTGCAGGCGCTGGTCGCGCGGTGGCGGCCGCGGCAGGTGGTCTGCGTCGGCGACAGCTTCCACGACCGCGGCGCGGCCGAACGGCTGGACGGCGGCGACGCCGCCGCCATCGCCGGGCTGACCGCGGCCTGCGACTGGGTCTGGGTCGCCGGCAACCACGACCCGGCGCCGCCGCTGGCCTGGGGCGGGCGGGTGGTCGGCGAACACGCCGTCGGCCCGCTGCGCTTCCGCCACGAGGCGGCACCCCGCGCCGCGGCCGGCGAGATCAGCGGCCACTACCACCCCAAGGCGCGGGTCCAGGTGCGCGGCGGTCGCCGCAGCGGCCGCTGCTTCGTCGCCGATGGCCGGCGCATGATCCTGCCCGCATTCGGCGCCTACACCGGCGGTCTCGACGTGCTCGACCCGGCGATCCGCAGCCTGCTGGACCGCCGCTTCGCCGTGCTGCTGATCGGCGACCGCCGGGTGTTCCCGTTCGGGTCGCAGCAGCTGTTCCGCGGCGCGTGACAACCGGATGTTCACCGCTGCTGGCGCCTGCTGACGCCCCATGTGCGGCATCAACCTGATCTTCGCCTATGGCAACGCACCGCCGGTCGATCGGGCGGAGCTGCTTGCGGTGCGCGACGCGATGACCGCGCGCGGCCCGGATGGCGCGGGCGAATGGGTCGCCGACGACGGCCGCGTCGGCTTCGGCCACCGTCGGCTGGCGATCATCGACCTCAGCCCCGGCGGCGCCCAGCCGATGCACAGCGCCGACGGTCGGCTGTCGATCGCCTTCAACGGCGAGATCTACAACTATCGCGCCCTGCGGGCGGCGCTGGAGGCCGATGGGGTCGCCTTCCGCAGCGACAGCGACACCGAGGTGCTGCTGGCCCTCTATGACCGTTACGGGCCGGAAATGACCGGCCGGCTGCGCGGGATGTACGCCTTCGCCTTGTGGGATGCCGACCGGCGCGGCCTGTTCCTGGCCCGCGATCCGTTCGGCATCAAGCCGCTTTACCTGGCCGACGACGGCCGCACGCTGCGCGCCGCCAGCCAGGTCAAGGCGCTGCTGGCGGGTCGTGGCATCGATACCGCACCGGCGCCGGCCGGCCATGCCGGCTTCTTCCTGCTCGGCTATGTGCCGGAGCCGTTCACCCTGTGGCGCGGGATCCGCGCGCTGCCCGCCGGCGGCCGGCTGTGGGTCGACGCCGCCGGCGCACGCGACCTGGGCCGCGACGACGGCGCCGCGATCGTCGCCGCGGCAAAGGCGGGGCCGTGGGACCGGCCGGCGCTGGGCGCGGCGCTGGCCGACAGCATCGCCGCCCATCTGGTCGCCGACGTGCCGGTCGGCGTGTTCCTGTCGGCCGGCCTCGATTCCACCACCATCGCGGCGCTGGCCACCGAGGCGGCGCAGGGCCCGCTGCGCACGGTCACGCTGGGCTTTGCCGAGTTCCGCGGCGGCGACCACGACGAGGTGCCGCTGGCGGAGGCGGTGGCGCGCCAGCTGGGCAGCGACCACAGCACCGTCTGGGTCACCGGCGACGACTTCGCGGCCGAGGCCGAGCGCGTGCTGGCGGCGATGGACCAGCCGTCGATCGACGGGGTCAACGTCTATTTCGTCTCCAAGGTGACCGCCGCGGCCGGGCTGAAGGTGGCGCTGTCCGGCCTGGGCGGCGACGAGCTGTTCGGCGGCTATCCCAGCTTCGCGCAGGTGCCGGCGCTGACCCGGCGGCTCGGCTGGGCGGCGGCGGTGCCCGGCCTGGGCCGCGCCCTGCGCACCGTCGCCGCGCCGGCGGCGGCCGCGGTCTCGTCGCCGAAATACGCCGGGCTGGTGGAATACGCCGGCTCGGCCGCGCGCGCCTATTTCCTGCGCCGCGCGCTCTACATGCCGTGGGAGCTCGGGTCGGTGCTGCCGGCCGACCTCGCCCGGGCCGGCCTCGCCGACCTCGGGCTGGACGCCGCCATGGCGGCGACGGCGGCCGCCGCCGGCACCGACCGCCAGCGCGTCTCCGCCCTGGAGACGGCCTGGTACATGCGCAGCCAGCTGCTGCGCGACGCCGACTGGGCCGGCATGGCCCACGGCCTGGAGATCCGCGTGCCGCTGGTCGACGTGACGCTGGCGAAGGCGGTGGCGCCGATGCTTGCGAGCCCGGCGCCGCCGGGCAAGCGCGACATGGCGGCGGCGCCGGCCCGGCCGCTGCCCGACGCGGTGCTGAGCCGGCCGAAGACCGGTTTCGCCGTGCCGGTGCGCGACTGGCTGCTGCGCGGCGTCGGCGGCCGGCTGGGGCTGCCGGTCGATGCAGCCGCGCGCGGCCTGCGCGGCTGGGCCAAGCTGGTCTATGCGGCCGGCGCGGCGGCGGCGGGAGGGCCGGGCTGATGGGCGTGCGCGTCGCCATTCTGTGGAGCGAGCTGTCGGGCTATGCCAACGCCTGCTTCCGGGCGCTGGCGGCGCATCCGGACTGCGAGGCGCTGTTCCTCAGCCACATGCGGGCCGACCCGCTGGCGCCGTTCGACGAGAGCGCCTTCGCCTGGGTCGACCGCCGCGCCTTCTACGACGCGCTGATGGCGGAGGGGCGGCTGACCGACACGGTGCGCGCGTTCCGGCCCGACGTGGTGCTGGTGACCAGCTGGCACATCAAGGGCTATCGCGCCGCGCTGAAGGCGCTGGCCGGGCGGGCGACGCGGGTGCTGTGCATGGACAACCAGTGGCTGGCGACGCCGCGCCAGCGCCTCGGCGTGGCGATCAGTCGCTGGCACGTGCGACCGCTGTACGACCGGGCGTTCGTGCCGGGCGAGCGGCAGGCGGACTTCGCCCGGCGGCTGGGCTTCGCCCAGGGCGCGATCGGCTATGGCCTCTATGCCTGCGACCCGGCCCGCTTCGCGCCGCCGCCCGGCGCCGGGCCGGGGCGCGGTTTCGTTTTCGTCGGCCGGCTGATCCCGGAGAAGGGCGTCGATACCCTGGCCGCGGCCTATCGGCAGTATCGCGCCACGGCGCAGGACCCGTGGCCGCTGACCGTCTACGGCGCCGGCCCGCTGGGCGACCAGCTGGCAGGGATCGCGGGGGTCGACCTCGCCGGCTTCATCCAGCCCGATGCCCTGCCCGCCGCCCTGCACCGCGCCGGCGCCTTCGTGCTGCCCAGCCTGTTCGAGCCCTGGGCGGTGGCGATCCACGAGGCCGCCGCCGCCGGCCTGCCGATGATCGTCACCGGGGTCTGCGGCGCCTCGGTCCACCTGGTCCAGGACCGGCTCAACGGTGCGGTGGTCGGCGCCGGCGACGCCGCCGGCCTGGCCCGGGCGATGGGCCGCATCGCCGGCCTCGACGAGGCCGCGCGCGCCGAACAGGGTGCGATGAGCCTGGCGCTGGCCCGGCAGTTCACCCCTGCCCGCTGGGCGGACACGGTGATCGGGATGGCCTGACGGCCGCGTGCGACGGCGGTTCGGTGCGTCCTTCGAGACGCCGCCCGCGCGGGCGGCTCCTCAGGATGACGACGATGGTGCGCGGCAAAGCGGGCAGGTCTACACGGTACGCCCGACCCGCCGGATCGCCACCCGGCTCCGGTCCGCAGGGCAACCCCCAACGCCGCCTCATCCTGAGGAGGCGTCCGCAAGGACGCCGTCTCGAAGGACGCGACGGCGGCGGTGCCGGCCCAGCCGCTAGGCCATGCCGCGGTCGATCAGGTCGCGGAAATAGGCGATGGTCCGGCCGAGGCCGTCGTCCAGGTTGGCGCTCGGCCGCCAGTCCAGCATCTTCTCGGCCAGCGCGATGTTGGGCTGGCGCTGGCGCGGGTCGTCCTGCGGCAGGGTCTTGTGCACCAGCCGCGAGGTCGAGCCGGTCAGCGCGATGACCCGCTCGGCCAGCGTGCGCACGGTGATCTCGGCCGGGTTGCCCAGGTTGATCGGGCCGGTGACGTCGTCGCCGGTGGCCATCATGCGGATCAACCCCTCGACCAGGTCGTCGACGTAGCAGAACGAGCGGGTCTGCTCGCCGTCGCCGTAGAGCGTGATGTCCTCGCCCTTCAGCGCCTGCAGCACGAAGTTGGACACGACGCGGCCGTCGTTCGGGTGCATGCGCGGGCCATAGGTGTTGAAGATGCGCACCACCTTGATCTGCATTCTATGCTGACGATAATAGTCAAAAAACAGAGTTTCGGCGCAACGCTTGCCCTCGTCGTAGCAGGCGCGGGTGCCGATAGGGTTGACGTTGCCCCAGTAGCTTTCCTCCTGCGGGTGCTGGATCGGGTCGCCGTAGACCTCCGAGGTCGACGCCTGCAGCACCTTCGCCTTCAGCCGGCGAGCGAGCCCGAGCACATTGATCGCGCCGTGCACCGAAGTCTTGGTGGTCTGCACCGGGTCGCGCTGATAGTGGATCGGCGAGGCCGGGCAGGCCAGGTTGTAGATTTCGTCGACCTCGACGAACAGCGGCACGGTCACGTCGTGGCGCATGAACTCGAAATAGGGGTTGGCCAGCAGGTGGGCGATGTTGTCCCGCGACGACGTGTAGAAGTTGTCGACGCACAGCACGTCGTGGCCCTGATCGAGCAGCCGCTCGCACAGGTGGGAGCCGATGAAGCCGGCGCCGCCGGTGATCAGGACGCGTTTGCGGATGCTCATGCTGGGGGGTCGCCTGTGGTTCTGGGGGGAAGCGGGGTCGGACGGGTCAGGCCGCCTTGGCGGCGAGGTCCTGGACGCAGGCCGGCGGGCCGGCCAGCTTGTCCTGCAGGCGGACCGCCAGCCCGACCGGATCGGTGGCCCACCGCGCCAGCCGCAGCGCGCGGCCGACCAGGCCGTCGAGCGGGGCGCGCGGCCGGCCCATCACGGCCTGGAACATGCGGGCCAGATCCTCGGCGTAGCGCGCGTTGAGGTGACCACTGCCGGTGATCGAGCCTTCGTAGATGCGGAACAGCGACCAGTAGCGGTCGACGATGCGGAAGCGCGCGCCGGCCTTGGCCAGTTCCATCAGGATCTCGGCGTCCCAGCAGGTGCGGTTGTCGTTGTTGAAGCCCGGCGTGCGGCGGAAGGCGTCGGCCCGGAAGAAGGTGGACTGCTGCATCTGCACCGAGGCGCCGTAGGCGAAACGCCTGAGCCCGAACGGGGCGGAACGCAGCCGGCGCACGACCCGGCCCTGGCCGTCGACGATCAGACCGTGACCGCAGACCACGTCGGGCCGGTCGGGCGCGGCGAAGGCCGCCATCGCCTCGCGGAACGCGCCGGGCAGATAGGCGTCGTCGGCGTTGAGATAGGCGAGGACCTTGCCGGTCGCCCGCGCGAAGCCCTTGTTCAGGCCGTCTCCGGGCCCGGCGTCCGGCTCGAGGATCGTTGCGGCAAGCCGGCCGGCATAGCCGGCGAGGATGTCGCGGCTGCCGTCGCTGGAGCCCGGGTCGACCACGATATACTCGACATCGGGCCAGTCCTGGGCCAGCACCGAATCGAGCGCGCGCCGCAGGAACGGGGCCTGGTTGAACGACAGCGTGACGACGGACAGACGCGGCGCGGCGCCGCTAGCCCCTGTCGGCATCGTCGCCCTCCGCGATCGTGCCGTCGCCCGGCTGCGTGTGGCCGTCCTCGCCGTGTGCCGCGCGCGCCGACGGCCGCGGCAGCGTGGCCACGTTCGGCGGCGGCCGGCGCATCAGCCGGGGGTTGGGCAGCGGCCGCGCGCCCGGCCGCTTGGCGAAGCCGCCCTGCGGCGCCAGCGTGTGGCGGGCGGCGCGGCGGATGCGGCGGATCTGCTTCGCCCGCTCGGCGTAGCCCTTCAGCGCCTCCCACATGAAGATCATCAGCACGATCTCGTAGCCGACCACCACGCGCCGGTCGGCGCCGAACGGCGAGAACAGCACGTCCCAGACCAGCAGCATGCCGATGAACACCACCAGCGGCGACAGCGGGTCGCGTGCCTGGAACAGGTTCGCCAGTACCTTGAAGGCGAGGAACAGCACCGCGATCCAGAAGATGCCGCCGACCAGGCCGGCCTCGACCCAGGCGCCGGTCAGGTGCGAATGGGTGGGGATCAGCTCGCCGAAATAGGCCGCCTCGAGCTGGTCGCCGGCCTCGCGGGTCATCGCGGCCAGCATGTCGATGTATTTCGGGTCCTTCGCCCACGAGCCGTGGCCGAGGATCGGCGAATCGGCGATCGCCTGCAGCGAGACGACGATCTCGTGGCGGCCGCCGAGCAGCACGCCCATGCCGCCGCGGGTCTGGTCGAGCAGCTTTTCCTTCGCCTCGTCGCCGAGATAGCCCTCGAGCGCCACATATTCGTAGCCGGCGAGCACCGCCCAGACCGCGGCAACGCCCAGCACCAGGATCACGATCAGCCGGGTGTTGGTCGGCGGGGTGACATTGGCGCCCTTCTTGCCGAACATCATCTGGGCGATCAGGTACATCGCGGCGAGGAAGCAGACGCCGGCCATGCTGCGCCAGCCGAGGAACATGTTCAGCCCGCCGACGCCGATCATCACCAGCACCGGCAGTATCGGCGTGCGGGCGATGAAGCGGACCTGCGAGGCGGCGATGATCGCCAGGCTGGCGGAGAAGCCGTAGGCGAATTTCCACGGGCTCGCCGATGTGATCTCGGTCGGGTAGAGATAGTTGGAGACCGCCAGGCCCACGGTCAGCCCCAGGGCGAACAGCACCAGCCGGCGCCGGTTGCCGAACACCAGCATGTAGATCGCGGCGAAGTTGATCAGGAAGAAGACGATCTTCGACCAGCCGCGGGAATAGTCGGCATAGGGCGTCGCATCGACCAGGTCGGTCACGATCTGGCTGGCCAGCCACGCCGCGCCCAGGATCAGGATCGTCCGCGGCAGCGAGTCCGCCAGCATGCGGCCGCGGTCGATCAGCAGCAGCGGCAACGCCAGCAACAGGATGAATTCCGCGGCGTAGAGCCGCCCGATCACCTCGACCTGGAAGCCCATCGACAGCGGAATCAGCAGCGCCAGCGCGTCGAGGACGAGCGAGCCGCGATGGTAGCGCCGCCGCCGCGCCTCCGCCTTCTCCTGCGCGGTCAGCCGCCGCGGCGCCGCGCGCGCGCGCAGACCCGCCGTGGTCGTGGTCGCTGTGCTCATCGGGCGGGGTCGGTCCGGCCGTGTTCCATGGACGCTTTTCGGCGCGCTGTGGCGGGTCGCGGGCTGTGTAGCATAGCGCAGGCGCCCTGCCACAATCGACATCATGGCATGGGGAATTTAACGAAGCCTTTGCCGGGCCCGACCCCGGCCCCGGACACGCTGCCCGACGTCCGGGCGGTCGCGCCGGGTCAGTGCGGCGCGGTCAGCACCAGCGGCCCGTTGCGGGTGGCGACCAGCGTATGCTCGTACTGCACCGACATGGTGCCGCGCGGCGCGACCAGGGTCCAGCCGTCGTCGGCCTGGGTCACCGCGTGAGCGCCGGTCGAAAGAAACGGCTCCAGCGTGAACACCAGCCCCTCGTGCACCCGCCGGCGGTCGTGGCCGACATACCAGGTCGGGATCTCGCGCGGCTCCTCGTGCAAGGCGGTGCCGACGCCATGGCTGGCCAGGTTGCGGATCAGGCTGTAGCCGTTGCGGGTCGCGAATCCCTCGATCCGCGCGCCGATCCGGTTCAGCCGCACGCCGGGACGGACCGCGCGGATTCCCTCCCACAGCGCCCGCCGGCCGTCGCGGCACAACGCCTTGGCGCGGGGACTGACCGGCGGCACCGCGAAGCTGCCGCCGGTGTCGGCGAAATAGCCGCCCTTCTCGGCCGAGACGTCGATGTTGACCAGGTCGCCGGGCCGGATCGGCCGCGGGCCGGGCACGCCGTGGGCCACCGCCTCGTTCACGCTGATGCAGGTGGCGCCGGGGAAGCCGTAGCACAGCTCCGGCGCCGAGCGCGCGCCGGCCTCCTCCAGCATCGCCCGGCCCAGGCGGTCGAGCTCCAGCGTGGTCATGCCGGGTTCGAGCGCGTTGCCCATGGCGGCGAGCGTCTGGGCGACGATGCGGCCGATCGCCCCGAGACCGTCGAGGTCGCGCGCGCTGGAGATGGTCATGTCAGCCTCGCTTTCGTGCTGCCGGGTCGGGCGCGAAGGTCACTGCGGCAGGGCCGCGATCAGCGCGCGCACGGCGGTCGCCGAGTTGTCGGCGGCCAGCTGGAAGAAGGTGCCCATCTCGTTCGCGCCCTCGCCGCCGCCGGCCAGGTCCGACAGGCTGCGGATCGCCACGAACGGCACGTCGTTGGCGAAGGCGACGTGGGCGACGGCGGCGCTCTCCATGTCCAGCACGCTGGCCGAGAAGGTATCGAACACATAGGCGCGGAAGTCGGCATTGTCGACGAAGGCGCCGCCCGAGACGCCGTTGCCGCCGACCACGATGCGCGGGTCGTGGCTGAGACAGACGTTGTCGGCCGTGCAGTCGGCCAGGTCGACCTGCGGGGCGATCGCCGCGGCGGCCGCCAGCATCGCCGGGTCGGCCTCGAACCAGAAGCGGGTCTCCGCCCCGGCGCTGCGCACCACGTCGACCGCGCGCGGGTGGATCATGCCGTAGTTGGCGAAGGTGTATTCGAAGAACGGCGGCGTGGCCCAGCCGTCGGCGGTCTCGCGCGCCATCACCACCTCCAGATACTGGCCCCACTGGCCGGCCACGACCACGTCGCCGATGTGCAGCGCCGGATCGACCCCGCCGGCGATGCCGGAAAACACGATGCCTTCGACCGCGAAATGGTCGAGGGCAAGCTGGGTGGTCATCGCCGCGTTGACCATGCTGACGCCGCTGAGGAACAGCACCACCGGCCGGCCCTCCAGCATCCCGGTGGTGAAGGCGACGCCGTGCACGCTGTGGGTCTCGGCGTCGGCGGCGGCGGCAGACAGCACGGCCAGCTCGGGCGGGAAGGCAGAGATCACGGCCAGCCGCGGTGTGTCGTCGATCAGGTCGGCGGCCATGGCCGGAACGGCCGGCAACAGCCCGGCCGCCACGCTCATCGACGCAAGCAGACAGGGTAATTTAGGCATGATCCCTTTTTCTCCGGCTGAAATGTCAAGGTGCCGCGGAATTCGCGGTCCGCACGCCCAGCATAGACCGGCGCCGGCGGACGCCAAAGTGCGCCGCGCGGCCCGTCCGCGCGCCCGGCCCCGCGGGCGTCCTTGACTTGGCGGGGGCGACCTCGCCATAAGGCGCCGTTCGTTGCGCGGAGCACCCTGACATGAATCGCATCTTCTCCGGCGTCCAGCCGTCCGGGAACCTGACGCTTGGCAACTATCTCGGTGCGATCCGCAACTGGGTCGCACTGCAGCACGAGTTCGAGTGTCTCTACTGCATGGTCGACATGCATGCGATCACCGTGTGGCAGGACCCGGACGAGCTGCGGCGCAGCACCCGCGAGGTCACCGCCGGGCTGCTTGCCGCCGGGCTGGATCCGGCGCGCAACATCATCTTCAACCAGAGCCGGGTCGCCGCCCACGCCGAGCTGGCCTGGGTGTTCAACTGCGTCGCGCGGCTGGGCTGGCTGAACCGGATGACCCAGTTCAAGGAGAAGGCCGGCAAGAATCGCGAGAACGCCAGTGCCGGGCTGTACGTCTATCCGAACCTTATGGCGGCCGACATCCTGGTCTACAAGGCGACCCATGTGCCGGTCGGCGACGACCAGAAGCAGCATCTCGAGCTGGCCCGCGACATCGCCCAGAAGTTCAACCACGACTACAAGACCGAGTTCTTCCCGGTGGTGGAGCCGATGATCTTCGGCGCGGCGACGCGCGTGATGAGCCTGCGCGACGGCACCAAGAAGATGTCGAAGTCCGACCCGTCCGACATGTCGCGCATCAACATGACCGACACCGCCGACGCGATCGCGCAGAAGATCCGCAAGGCGAAGACCGACCCCGAGCCGTTGCCCGGCCCCGACAGCCTGGACGCCAACGGCCTGCCGCGGGCGGATGCCCTGGCGGCGCGGCCGGAGGCGTTCAATCTGCTGGCGATCTATGCCGCGCTGTCGGGTCGCGACGTGGCGGCGGTGACGGCGGAGTTCGCCGGCCAGCCGTTCAGCGGCTTCAAGGCGAAGCTGGCCGACCTGGCGGTCTCGGCGCTCGACCCGATCGGCGCGGAGATGAAGCGGCTGGTCGCCGACCCGGCCCACATCGACGCGGTGCTGCGCGACGGCGCGGACCGGGCCCGCGCGCTGGCCGAGCCGGTGCTGCGGTCGGTCTACGACATCATCGGGTTCCTGCAGGACTGAGGCGGGCCTGAGACTGCGACAAAGCCGCAGGCCGTGCCGGTTTCCCCGACGGCGGCCGTGACCTTGATGTCGCATCGGGTTTAGGCTGGCGGCCGGTCCTCACCTTCCGAGTCGCCGGACGCAGTATGCAGATCTATCTGCCGATCGCGGAAATGTCGGTCGACGTGTTCCTGCTGATCGGCATCGGCGCGCTGATCGGATTCCTGTCGGGCATGTTCGGCGTCGGCGGCGGCTTCCTGATGACGCCGCTGCTGATCTTCATCGGCATCCCGCCGGCGGTCGCCGTCGGCACCCAGTCGAACCAGACCGTGGCGACGTCGGTGGCCGGCGTCGTCGCCCACTGGCGGCGCGGCAACGTCGACGTCGGCATGGGCCTGGTCCTGCTGGTCGGCGGCCTGGCCGGCTCCGGCCTCGGCGTGCTGCTGTTCCAGGCGCTGCAGGCGATCGGCCAGATCGACCTGGTGATCGGCATCACCTACGTCATCTTCCTCGGCCTGGTCGGCGTGCTGATGGCGATCGAATCGATCCGGGCGATCGTGCGGGCGCGCCGGCCCGGCGGCAGCCCGCGGCGCAAGCTGCACCGCCACGTCTGGATCCACGGGCTGCCGTTCAAGCGGCGCTTCCGCAGGTCGAAGCTGTACATCAGCGTGATCCCGCCGCTCGGCATCGGCTTCCTGGTCGGGGTGCTGGCCGCGATCATGGGCGTCGGCGGCGGCTTCGTGATGGTCCCGGCGATGATCTACCTGCTGGGCATGCCGACGCTGGTGGTCGTCGGCACTTCGCTGTTCCAGATCATATTCGTCACCGCCAACGCCGCCTTCCTGCACGCGGCGACCAACCAGACCGTCGACGTGATCCTGGCCGGCCTGCTGCTGATCGGCAGCATCGGCGGCGCGCAGATCGGCACCCGGGTCGGCAGCCGGCTGCCGGGCGAGCAGCTGCGCGCGATGCTGGCGCTGCTGGTGCTCGCGGTGGCCGGCAAGCTGCTCTACGACATGGTGGCGACGCCGCAGTCGATGTTCCAGGTGACCTGGGGCGGCGTCGGGTGAGGCCGGGCGACCGCCATGCGCCGGCGCGCCTGCTGCGCGGCCTGGTCTGGACCGCGGCGCTGTGCCTGCCGGCATCGGGCGCCACCCAGGCGCCGATTCTGGCCGACCTGTCGAGCTATGCCGTCGAGATCGACACCGGCTTCACCGGCGAGGAGGTGGTGCTGTTCGGTGCGGTCGACGGCGGCGGCGACGTGATCGTCGTCGTGCGCGGCCCGGCCCAGTCGGCGGTGGTGCGGGAGAAGCAGCGCGTCGCCGGCATCTGGGTCAACGCGCCCGGCATTCAGTTCGTGCAGGCGCCCAGCTTCTATGCCGTGGCGGCCACCCGGCCGATCGCGGACCTGCTGGACGACACGCTGCGACGCCAGCGCGAGATCGGCGTCGACATGCTGCGGCTGATGCCGTCCCCGGGCACGGCGGAGGATTTCGACGCAGCGGCGATCGCGGCGCATCGCGACGCCCTGATCGGGCAGATGGAGCGGCGCGGGCTCTATGCCGACGGCGTCGCGCCGATCGCGATCCAGAGCGGGCGGCTGTTCCGCACCCGCCTCGCCTTTCCCAGCGACGTCCCGACCGGATTCTACGACATCCGCGTCTACGAGGTGCGCGACGGCGCCATCGTCGAGGCCACCACCACCCCGCTGAACATCCGCAAGGTCGGGCTGGAGGCCGAGCTTTTCCGTTTCGCTTACGAAATTCCCGCGATCTACGGGGCGTGCGCGGTGCTGATCGCTTTCGCCGCCGGATTCCTGCCCACTGTGCTACGCTGGCTGCGATAGGCGCCCGCCCGCCGGATGCAATGGCCCGATGAACGACACGCCCGCACCGACCCCCGAATCGCCCAGCGACGCCGCGCCGTCGGCCGACGCGGCCGGCGAGCGCATCTTCCTCGTCGTCGTCGACGAATCGCCGGAGTTCGGCGCCGCCCTGCGGTTCGCCGCGCGGCGGGCCAAGCACACCGGCGGCCGGGTCGCGCTGCTGTTCGTGGTCGAGCGCGGCGAGTTCGAGCACTGGATGGCAGTGGGCGAGCTGATCCGCGAGGAGGCGCGCCAGCAGGCGGAGCAGGTGCTGCATCGCCACGCCGCGATGTGCAAGGAGATCAGCGGCAAGATGCCGATCCTGCACATCCGCGAGGGCCGGCCGCGCGACGAGCTGCTGGCCCTGCTCGACGAGGAGCCGCAGATTTCCGTGCTGGTGCTGGGCGCCAATACGGGCGGCAAGGGCCCCGGCCCGCTGGTCAGCTATCTGGTCGGCAAGGTCTCTGGCAAATTGCGCGTGCCGATAACGGTGGTCCCGGGCGGGCTGTCTGACGAGCAGATCGATGCGTTGACATGAACGCATTGTAACTGACCGACTATTCCATTGCTCTTTCAGCGCAATAGAACGCGAACATCACGCGGGCGGCCGAACGGCCGATCCCGGGCCCGTTAAGCTCTTGTTGACTCTTCGGCTCCATTCGGGCCATTCCCCGGTCCGATGGAGCGTATGTGATGTTCATCCAGACCGAGGCGACACCGAATCCTGAGGTGTTGAAGTTCCTGCCGGGACGGGCGGTGACGGGGGCCGGTACGGCCACCTTCACGGCCGAAACCGGCGCGGACCGGTCGCCGCTGGCGGCACGCCTTCTTGCCGTCGCCGGTGTCAGCGAGGTGTTCCTCGCGCCCGATTTCGTCTCGGTCACCAAGGCACCGACAACCGATTGGCACGGCCTCAAGCCGGCCGTGCTCGGCGCCATCATGGATCACTACCAATCCGGCGACCCGGCGATGGTCGGGGCGCAGGACGGGGGGGCGGCGGAGTCCTACGACGAGGACGACGCCGAGATCGTGATCCAGATCAAGGAGCTGCTGGAAACCCGGGTCCGCCCGGCCGTCGCCCGCGACGGCGGCGACATCGTGTTCCAGGGCTTCGACAAGGGAGTGGTCTATCTGCACATGCAGGGCGCGTGCGCGGGCTGTCCGAGCTCGACCGCCACGCTCAAGATGGGGATCGAACAGCTACTCAGACACTACGTACCGGAAGTGGTTGAAGTGAGGGCCCTGAACTAGCCGGCCGCGATTGCTGGCCGCTGTCAGGCGCTGCAAACGGGGGGCGTCGGGTCTTCCGGCCCGATGTTGAAAACGATGAGAACTGAAGACTTGCGTGGACGGCATCGCCGTCCCACGACGGCTGTTGCTGTGACTCTCGCGGCGGGACTTTCCGCCGTCCTTCTGAACGCCGGCCCGCTCGCCGCACCGGCACTGGCCTACGAACTGCCGACCGTCGACCGCGGCGTGACGGCCGACCTGACCGCGGTCGCGGACCTGTCGCCGCATGCCGCCACCGCCGACGTGTTCGGCTGGCCGTTCGCGTCGAGCACCGCGGCGATGGTGATGGTCAGCGACACCAACGAGGTCGGCCAGCTGCATACCATCATGGGCTACGACCTCGACCAGGTCCGCAACGGCGGCGTCGCGGTGCCGCGGCTGTACCTGTCGGCCTTCCCGGAGGGCTGGGCCGACGTTTCGTCGGTGGCGGAGCGCAAGGGGCTGTTCTTCCGCACCTTCCTGCCGCTGATCCTGCGGGTGAACGAGGCGATCACCGCCGACCGCGCCATCCTTAGCGACCTGCGCGACCGGCTGGCGGCGGGCGACATCCCGTCGGCGGGCGAGATCGACTGGCTGGTCGACCTGGCGGTGCTGTACCGGGTGCTGCCGCCGGAGGCGGCGGAGGAGGGCTCGGCCGTGGCGCTGACGCTGGACGACCTCGACACGCTGCTGACCCGGGTCGACGTCGTGCCGCCGTCGCTGGCGATGGCCCAGGCGGTGGAGGAGAGCGGCTGGGGCCGCTCGCGCTTCGCCCAGGAAGGCAACGCGATGTTCGGCCAGTACACCTGGGGCGACAACGGCATCATTCCGATGCAGCGCAACGCCGGCGACAGCCACCGCATCCGATCGTTCGACAGCCTGCTGCAGTCGGTTGCGGCCTATGCGCTGAACCTGAACGTCCATTCGGCCTATGGCGAGTTCCGGGCCGAGCGGGCACGCATGCGCGCCAACGGCGAGGCGCTGGACGGCCGCGCGCTGGTCTCGACCCTGACGCGCTATTCGGAGCGGCCGCAGGCCTACATGCGCAACCTGCGCCAGACGATCGACGCCAACGCGCTGGGCGATTTCGACACCGCCATCCTGGCCCCCGGCACGCCGATCCACGTGCAGCCGGCGCGCTTCTGACCGACGGTGTCGCAGAACATGGCGGCGCCGACCCTCGCGTCGGCGCCGCTGTCGTTCAGGGCCGGTAGAACTGGATGCCGTGCCAGCGCCAGCGTCCGTCGGCGGCCGGCATGGTGCAGTTCAGGCGGCTGCGGCCTTGGCCGAGGGCGCGCGGCAGGCCGATCGCGATGCGATCGCCGTCGCGGCTGAACGCGACCGGGCTGCCGTCGAAATAGCAGGTCATCGCATCGATTCGCAGCGGGCCGCCGGCGTCGTCCGGCTGGACCAGCCGGAACGACACCGCGGGCGGATTGTTGCCGTCGCCGACCAGCAGGTCGGCGGGCTCGCTCTCGGTCGCCGGCAGCGGCATCGCGCCGAGCCGCAGCCGGAAGGCGTCGAAGGCGGTATTGGCGTTGATGGGAAAGCGCGGCAGCCCGTAGCGGTCGGCCCAGCGGTCGACGACGCCGGACTGCTGGCCGAAGGCGGCGGCGAAGCCGCGGCCGGCGACCAGGTCGCGCAGCGCCGCGCCGTATTCGCCATAGGGATAGGCGAACAGCGCCGGGACGTGGCCCAGCTCCGCCGCGAATCGAGCGTCGGCCCGGTCGAGATCCGCGGCCGCGGCGGCAAGGTCGAGGTCGGCCATGTGCGCGTGCGCCGCCGCGTGGTGGCCGATGGTGACCAGCGGGTCGGCCGCCACCTCACGGATCTGGTCCCAGCTCATCAGGTCGCCGGCGCCGTCGTCCGCCGCATCGGTCGACACGAACAGCGTGAAGGGAAAGCCATGGGCGCGCAGCCGCGGCCAGCCCTCGCGATACAGCGACGTGTAGGCGTCGTCGACGGTGATCGCCACGGCGCGCGGTGGCAGCGGCGCGCCGGCGTTGAGCGCGGCGACCAGCTCGGGCAGCGGCAGCACGGTATAGCCGCCGTCGCGGATGGCGGCCAGCTGCCGGTCGAACTGGTCCAGGCGCACGCTGGTGGTCGGATACTGGTCCTGGCCGAAGCGGTGGTAGGTCAGGATGACCCAGCCGTCGTCGGCCCGCGCCGGGCCGGCCAGCGCAAGCACCATCGCCACCGCCAGCCAGCAAAGCCGGTTCATCTACAAATCCTCCGCGATCATGGGTTCCGGCAGCACGCTGTCCGACAGCAGCGGGAAGCGGCGGGGCTGGAACAATTGATAGTGCCACCATTCCCGCCGGTAGAAGTCCCAGCCCGCGGCGGTCATCACGCCCAGCAGGATGGCCCGGTTGCGCTGGGCCTCGGGCGACACCGCCGTGGTGCCGTGGTGCGCGGCGGGGGTGAAATCGTCGAACGGCGTGCCCATGTTCAGCGGCGCGCCGGCCGCGTCGTCGAGGCCGAGGTCGACGGCGGCGCCGCGGCAATGCGGCGCGCTGCCCGTGCGCGGGTCGGAAACGTAGGGCGAGCCGGGGAAGCGGCGCAGCAGGGCGAGCTGGGCCTCGATCGGCCGGAACGCATCGTAGATCCGCAGCCGCAGGCCGAGCGGCCGTACGATCTCGGCCGCGCGGGCCAGCGCCTGCGCGGCTTCGGGGTTGAGCAGGCAGGCGGCGCGGCGGTAAAGCGGTCGGCCGAGGACGTTGTCGCGCGTCGCATAGCGCAGGTCGACGGCGACGCCGTCGCCGGCTTCGACGGCGGTCAGCATGGCCCGTCGGCGCAGCGCCGGCGGCCGGCGGGAAAAGGACGGTTCGGGGCGAGCATGTGCCGACACTAGCGTTTGACACGACGGGGGCGCAATGCGCGGTGGCGCTGGCGGTCGGCGGCGAGATTGCGGCGCACGAGCGCGCCGCGGCGAAGCACGGCCATGCCGCACTGCTGACGCCGATGATCGCGGCCGTGCTGGCGCGGGCGGGGGTAGCCGCACCGCAGCTCGAGCGCGTGGTGGTGACGCGCGGCCCCGGCGGATTCACCGGCATCCGCGTCGGGCTGGCGACGGCGGAGGGCCTGGCGCGCGCCAGCGGGGCGCGGCCGGTCGGCCTGACCACGTTCGAGGCACTGCTGCTCGGCCTGGCCGAGCGGCCGGCCGGCCCGGTGCTGGCCGCGGTCGACAGCCGACGCGAGCCGGTGTTCGCCCAGCTGTTCGACGCGGCCGGCCGCGCCGCGACGGCGCCGGTGCATGCGGCGCCGGCCGCGTTGGCCGGGGTGCTGCCGCCGGACCTGCCGCCGCTGGTGGTGGTCGGCGATGCCGCGGCGCCGGCCGCCGCCGCCCTGGCCACCGCCGGCTGCGCCGTCGCACGAACGTTAAGTGCGGTGCCCGACCCGGCTGCGATGGCCGTGGTCGCCGATGCCGGCGGCGGCGCCGTGCCGCTGGCCCCGCTCTATGTCGCGCCGCCGGCGGTGACGCTGCCGGCAGGCAGCGGGCCCGCATTCGCGACCGCCACGCCGGCCGCGGCCGACTGCCTGGCCGCCCTGCATCGCGCCGCCGCCCGGCCCGACGAGACGCCGTGGTCGGGGGTCGATTTCGCCACGCTGCTGAGCGTCGGACGGACCGACGGGCTGATCGTCGTCGACGGCGATGCGCCGGCCGGCTTCGTCCTGTGGCGATCCGTCGCTGGCGAATCCGAAATCCTGCTGCTGGCGGTGGTGCCGGCGCTGCGCCGGCGCGGGTTGGCCCGCGCCCTGCTGCGCCGCGCCCTGGCCGCGGCGGACGCCGGCACGATCTGGCTGGAGGTTGCAGCGGACAACCCGCCGGCGATCGCCCTATATGAGTCCGAGGGTTTCGCGGCCCAGGCGCGGCGGCCGGCCTATTACGCGCGCGGCCAAGGCCAGCGGGTCGATGCGCTGGTGCTGCGGCGTGATATGTCACCGGCCGGTGATATACTCGCCAAGTGAAATCACGATTTTTCGCGGTTTCTTGCGGGGCAGGTCTAGACCAGTGGCGTTTGAGCCAACCGACCCATGTATTGATTGGTGCTTGGCCGGCTAGCTGGATTGCTTGGGCAAAGCAAAAACACTTGAAACGGATGTGGTAGTGCTATACCTGAAAGCGCAATTCGACCGCAGACCAGACGGCATTGCCGACGATGGCCAGTTCAGTCAGCACACCGATGGTCGGTTTCAAAGATGAAAACGATCTGACAGAAGGGCGCCAAATGAGCGAGAAGACCAACCAGGCGGAGCTGTTGAAGCTGACCTCTTCGATTGTGGCGGCGCATGTTTCCCACAATAGCCTGCCGGCGGCGGACCTGCCGCAGCTGCTGAAGGACGTGCATGCCACCCTGGCATCGATGACGGACACGCAAGACGAGAGCCAGCCGAAGCTGGAGCCGGCGGTTCCGATCCGCAAGTCGGTGACGCCCGACTACATCATCTGCCTCGACGACGGCAAGAAGCTGAAGATGCTGAAGCGGCACCTGAAGACCGCCTACAACATGACCCCGGAGGAATATCGCGAGCGCTGGGGCCTGCCGGCCGACTATCCGATGGTCGCGCCGAACTATGCCAAGCAGCGCAGCCAGCTGGCCAAGCAGATCGGGCTGGGCAGCCGCCAGCGCCGGCGCTGACCGACCGCTGCCGCCTGCGTCCGGGGCGCGCGGCACGCGGGCCGGCGCGACCGCCCCGCAATCCCGCGCCCGCCGACCAGCGACCCGCACGGTTCGACGCGCGCCGGCGCTGCGATGCGCCGCGCGATGCGGCGGCCGGCGAAAAACGTTTCGGCTCGAAGCGGCCGCAACGACGTTCGCGTTGGTCCCCGACGATCACAGTGACTATATTGCCACCAGGCGTCGCTGGTCGGGCGAGGTGGGATGAGTGATCGGATCGAGCGGCTGGCCGCCGCCAAGGGGCTGAAGATGACGGAGCAACGCCGGGTGATCGCCCGCGTGCTCTCGGAATCCGAGGACCACCCCGATGTGGCGATGGTCCATCAGCGGGCGACCGCGATCGACCCGCGGATCAGCATGGCCACCGTCTACCGGACCGTGCGGCTGTTCGAGGAGGCGAACCTGCTGGACAAGCACGATTTCGGCGACGGCCGTTCGCGCTATGAAGAGGCCAGCGACGACCACCACGACCACCTGATCGATGTCGAATCCGGCGAGGTGATTGAATTCCGCGACGAAACCATCGAAACTCTGCAGCGCAAGATCGCCGACAAGCTTGGTTATGAACTGGTCGATCACAGGCTCGAGCTGTTCGGTGTGCGCAGCAAGCGCCGCCGCAGCGGCAGCTAGTCCCGGTGGTGGTCCCCGCGCCGCGCGGCGCATGCCGGCCCTGAAGCGCGCGCCGGTCAACGAGAAGCACAGCCATTGTCCGATCAGCTGAGGAAGGGAATCCGCTCCGGCCACCTGTTGGTCCGCCTGGCCGCGACCGAAGCGGAAATAGAGGCGTCGCAGACCCTGCGCTATCGCGTGTTCTACGAGGAGATGGCGGCGCAGCCGTCGGAGGCGATGCGGCAGCACGGCCGCGACTTCGACACATTCGATTCGATCTGCGACCATCTGCTGGTGGTCGACGCCGACCGCGGCGACGGCCCGGAGGGCGTCGTCGGCTCGTACCGCCTGCTGCGGCGCGAAACGGCGCTGGCCCATGGCGGCTTCTACAGCGCGGACGAATACGACATCACGCCGCTGCAACGCTATCCGGAGCAGATCCTCGAGCTGGGGCGCAGCTGCGTCGACGCCGAATATCGCAGCGGCCCGGCGATGCAGCTGCTGTGGCAGGGCATCGCGGCCTACATCATCCATCACGACGTGGCGGTGATGTTCGGCTGCGCCAGCCTGCCGGGTACGCGGCCGGAGGAGAATGCCGAGGTGCTGTCGTACCTCTATCACTATCACCTGGCGCCGCCGGCGGTGCGGCCGCGGGCGCTGGCTTCGCGCCGGGTCGACATGAATTTCATGCCGGCCGAGGAGGTCGACCAGCGCAGGGCGCGGGCCAACCTGCCGCCGCTGATCAAGGGCTATATGCGGCTCGGCGGCTGCGTCGGCGACGGCGCCGTGGTCGACCACCAGTTCAACACCACCGACGTGTGCATCGTGGTCAACACCGAGCTGGTCACCGACCGCTACTTCCGGCACTACCAGCGCAACGTGGCGGAGCGCGCCGGCACCGGCGCGACCCTGGTGGCGGGCAGCCGCAATGAAACCACCCGTCGCTGACCCGCGGCCGGCGCCGCAGCGCCCCGCGCTGAGGGACCACGACGCGGCCGAGGGCTATGGCTCGCGGCTGACCGCGACCGGGCGCATCTTCGTCTACGCGCTGTGGAACCTGGCGATGGTGCCGGTGCAGGCGGCGGCGCTGCTGGTCTCGAAGCGGGCGGCGACGCGGATACCGGTGTTCTACCACCGCAACTGCCTGCGGGCGATGGGCACCAAGGTCCAGCGTCACGGCCGCCCACAGAAGGGCAAGGCCACCCTGTACGTCGCCAATCACACCTCCTACCTCGACATCACCGTGCTCGGCTCGCTGCTGCCGGTCGCCTTCGTCGCCAAGTCCGAGATCAGGGATTGGCCGATCTTCGGCGTGCTCGCCCGCTTGCAGCGCTCTGTGTTCGTCGACCGCAGGCCGGCCAACGCCAAGAGCCATGCGGAGGAGATCAGCGAGCGGCTGAACGCCGGCGACAGCCTGGTGCTGTTCCCCGAGGGCACCAGCGGCGAGGGCAACCGCGTGCTGAAGTTCAAGAGCGCGCTGTTCTCGGTCGCCCAGATCGAGGTCGACGGCGCGCCGGTGACGGTGCAGCCGGTCACCATCGCCTATTCGCGCCTCGACGGCATGCCGCTGGGCCGTCACCTGCGCCCCCTGTTCACCTGGTTCGGCGACATGGACATCATCTCGCACATGGGCCAGATGTTCGGCATGGGCCGGCTGGGCGTGGACGTGATCTTCCACGACCCGGTGCGGATCGATTCCTTCGGCTCGCGCAAGGACCTGGCGCAGCACTGCGAGACGGTGATCGCGCAGGGGCTTTCGGACGCCCTGTCCGGCCGGCTGGAGATCCGCCGCCGGTCGCGGGCCCGTGCGCTGATCGAACGGGCGCGCAAGCGCAGCCTGGCGCCGCCGCCGGCGACGCAGCCGGCCGCACAGCCGGCCAACGCACCGACCGCCTCCTGAGCATCCGGCGTGCATCCGGCCGCGAAATGCGCTAGGCTGCCATCGACCGGCGGGCCTGAATCGGGGTGCGACGGAAGGGCAGGCGACGACATACCCGGCTACATGGCGGATCGACGTGCCGCGCGACGTGACGGCTAGCAGCGTGACGAAGCGCGTTTTCATCAAGACATATGGCTGCCAGATGAACGTCTACGATTCCGAGCGGATGGCGGAATCGCTGGCGGCGGACGGCTATGTGGCGACCGACGATCCCGACGCGGCCGACCTCGTCGTGCTGAACACCTGCCATATCCGCGAGAAGGCGGCGGAAAAGGTCTATTCCGACCTGGGCCGGCTGCGCGCCGGCCACGACGGGGCGGACCGGCGATTCGTGGTCGCCGGATGCGTCGCGCAAGCCGAGGGCGACGAGATCTTGCGCCGGGCGCCTTTCGTCGACGTGGTGGTCGGGCCGCAGTCCTACCAGCGGCTGCCCGCGCTGATCGCCGGCGCGCACGACGGCGCCCGGGTCGAGACCGAGTTCGCCGTCGCCGACAAGTTCGACCGGCTGGCCGCGCCGCGCTCCGCTGCCGCCGCCAGCGCATTCCTGACCGTGCAGGAGGGCTGCGACAAGTTCTGCACCTTCTGCGTGGTGCCCTATACCCGCGGCGCCGAGGTGTCGCGCCCGGTGGCGGACGTGCTGGCCGAGGCGCGGGCGCTGGTCGCCGGCGGCGCGCGCGAGATCACCCTGCTGGGCCAGAACGTCAACGCCTATCACGGCGCGGGATCCGACGGCCGCGACTGGGGGCTCGGCCGGCTGATCGGCGCGCTGGCCGAGATCGAGGGTCTGGCGCGGATCCGCTACACCACCTCGCACCCGCGCGATGTCGACGACGCGCTGATCGCCGCCCATCGGGCGGTGCCGGCGCTGATGCCGTTCCTGCACCTGCCGGTACAGTCCGGCTCCGACCGGATCCTGGCGGCGATGAACCGGCGCCACGATGCCGCCTTCTATCGCGGCGTGGTCGACCGGCTGCGCCGGGCCCGGCCCGACCTTGCGCTGTCGTCGGACTTCATCGTCGGATTTCCCGGCGAGACCGACGCCGATTTCGCCGCGACCATGGCGCTGGTGCGTGAAATCGGCTTCGTCCAGGCCTATTCGTTCAAATACAGCCCGCGTCCCGGCACGCCGGCGGCCGACCGCGACGATGCCGTGCCGGAAGCGGTGAAGGAGTCGCGGCTGGCCGAACTCCAGGCCGAGCTGCGGCGCCAGCAGATGGCCCATAATCGCGCGGCGGTCGGCACCCGCCAGCCGGTGCTGTTCGAGCGGGCGGGCCGGCACCCCGGCCAGCTCGTCGGCCGCGGGCCATACATGCAGGCGGTTCACGCATCCGCGCCGGCCGAACTGCTGGGCAAGGTCTGCACGGTGGCGATCGAGGCGGCGATGCCGAACAGCCTGGCGGCGCGGCTGGTCGATCCGCTGCCGGACGGCGCGGCCGGCGTCGATGCGCCCATGCAACAGCTGCGGCGGGCGACGGCGTGAACCAACACAGCGTGGCCGCCGAGAAGGACGTCATTTCATTCGAGGACAATGCCGTTCTGCCCGTGCTGTTCGGACAGCATGACGCCCATCTCGTCCGCATCGAGCGGCAGCTGGGCGTGACCCTGCACGGCCGCGGCAACGAGATGGCGATCCGCGGCGACGAGGGGTCGGTGGCGTTGGCGCACGACGTGCTGAGCCGCCTCTACCGCCAGGTCCGCAAACGGCACAGCCTGGATGCGGGCGACGTCGATGCCGCGATCCGCTTTGCGCTGCACGCGGCGGCGCAGGAGCAGGGCGAGGTCGGCTGGGGGCCGGACGCAGCCGGCGACATGGCGATCCAGACCCATCGCCGGCGGATCGAGGCGCGCACGCCGGGGCAGATGGACTATCTGCGCGCCCTGCGCGACTCGGAGCTGGTGTTCGCGCTCGGGCCGGCCGGCACCGGCAAGACCTATCTCGCCGTGGCGATGGCGGCGGCGATGCTGGGCCGCGGCCAGGTCGACCGGCTGATCCTGTCGCGGCCCGCGGTGGAAGCGGGCGAGCGGCTGGGCTTCCTGCCCGGCGACATCCGCGACAAGGTCGATCCCTACGTCCGGCCGCTCTACGATGCGCTGCACCAGATGCTGCCGCCGGAACAGATCGCCCGGCGGCTGGAGAATGGCGAGATCGAGGTGGCGCCGCTGGCGTTCATGCGCGGGCGCACCCTGTCCAACGCCTTCGTCATACTGGACGAGGCGCAGAACACCACACCGATGCAGATGAAGATGTTCCTGACCCGCTTCGGCGAGAACACGCGGATGGTGGTCACCGGCGATCCGACCCAGACCGACCTGCCGGCCGGCAGCCAGTCGGGCCTGAACCACGCCGGGCGCATCCTGCGCCAGGTGCAGGGCATCCGGTTCGTGCAGCTGACCGCGGCCGACATCGTCCGTCATGCGCTGGTCACGCGGATCGTGCATGCTTACGAGGCCGACGCGAGCGACAGCGGGCCGGGCGACGACCTGTTCGCCCGGGCGGGCCGCACCGGCGGCGGACGTGGCGATGGCTGAAGGCGCGGACATCGCGTTGCAGGTCGACTGCCTGGTCGAGGCCGAGGGCTGGGGCGGGCCGGAGGGACCGCTGTGCGAGACCGCCCGGCGTGCGGCGGGGGCGGCGGTGGCGGCCGCGCTGGGTCGCGGCCGGATCGCGGAGCTGACCGTGGTGTTCGACGACGACGCGGCCGTGCGCAGCCTGAACGCGCGCTGGCGCGGCAAGGACCGGCCGACCAACGTATTGTCGTTCCCGGCCGCGACGCCCGCCGAGCTGGCGGCTCCGGCGGCGGCGATGCCGCTGCTGCTCGGCGACGTGGTGCTGGCTTACGAGACGTGCCGGGCCGAGGCGGAGGCCGATGGCAAGCGGCTGGCCGACCACGTGGCGCATCTCGTCGTGCACGGGGTGCTGCACCTGCTCGGCCACGACCATCGGGAAGAGGCGGAGGCGGAGCGCATGGAGGCGTTGGAGACGGCGATCCTGGCCGGGCTCGGCGTCGCCGACCCCTATGCCGATGCGTCGACGGCGCAGGCCGCGCCGATCGGAGCGTAGAAGGGGCCAGACGGGACCTGGCAGGACATGAGCGTGAGCGCAGGCAGTGGCCGCAACGCGGCCGAGGACCCTCCGAGTATCTCGACACGACCGGCCGCGCCGGTCGACGGCGCCCCGGCCGGCCAGTCCGGCTGGCTGCGCCGCGCCATCCGCACCATGCTGGGCCGGCGCAACGGCGAGAGCCTGCGCGAGGCGATCGAGGAACTGGTCGAGGATTCGACCGAGGAGGCGGTCGACACCGAGGACGGCAGCGAGCGGGCGCTGATCATCAACGTGCTGCAGCTGCACGAGATCACGGTCGAGGACGTGATGGTGCCGCGGCCGGACATCGTCGCGCTGGCCGTCGACACGCCGCTGGACGAGATCGTCGCGACGGTGCAGCGCGAGGCGCATTCGCGCATGCCGGTGTTCCGCGATTCGCTCGACCACGTGGTCGGATTCATCCACATCAAGGACCTGATGAACGCCTGGGGCAGCCCGGACGGCTTCGCGCTGCAGCCGATCGTGCGCGACGTGCTGTTCGTGCCGCCGTCGATGCGGGTGCTGGAACTGCTGGCCGAGATGCGCCAGAACCGCACCCACATGGCGATCGTGGTGGACGAGTTCGGCGGGGTCGACGGGCTGGTCACGATCGAGGACCTGGTCGAGCAGATCATCGGCGACATCCGCGACGAGCACGAGGACACGTCCGAACCGGTCATCGAAAAACGCCCGGACGGGACCGTGATCGTCGACGGCCGGGTGCTGATCGAGGACTTCGAGGCGGAGGTGGCGCCGTTTGCGGTCGAGGACGAGCGCGACGAGTTCGACACCCTCGGTGGCCTTGTGTTCGCCCTGGCCGATCGTGTACCGACCCGTGGCGAGGTGCTGAAACACCAGTCCGGTGTGGAATTCGAGGTGCTGGATGCCGATCCCCGTCGGATTCGCAAGCTGCGGGTCAGCAACCTGCCCGGCCTGGGCTAGGTAGGCGCCCCGGTGCGCGATTCCGCTGCTCCTACCGGCACCGGCCCGGCGGAGGACGCCGTGGCCGAGGGACCGCGCCTTGCGGTGGTCGCCTGGCTCGCCGGGCTGAGCGGCTGGAAGCGGCAGCTCGCGGCATTGTTGCTGGGCGCGCTGGCCGCGACCGCGATGCCGCCGCTGTACGATCTGATCGGGCTGGCCGTCGGGCTGAGCGGGCTGGTCTGGCTCGGCGACGGCTGCAACCGCAGCCGCAGGCCGGGCCGGGCGGCGTTCTGGACCGGCTGGTTCTTCGGCCTTGGCTATTTCGTCGCCGGCCTGTGGTGGGTGTGCAACGCGCTGTTCGTCGATATCGAGCGGTGGTGGTGGATGATCCCCTTCGCGGGGCTCGGCCTGCCGATCCTGCTGTCGATCTTCTGGGGCATCGCGCTGTGGACATGGCGCCGGGTCCGCTTCGCCGGGCCGAGCCGGGTGGCGGCAATGGCGGCGATCCTCGGCGTGGGCGAATGGCTGCGCAGCTGGGTGCTGACCGGGTTCCCGTGGAACATGCCGGGCTATGCCTGGTGGCCGTTCGACAGCATGCTGCAGGCCAACGCGCTGATCGGCGCCTTCGGTCTGACCCTGCTGACCTTCCTGGCGATGATGGCGCCCGCGGCCGGCATCGACGGAACCAGCGGCCGGGTGGCGCGCCGCGCCTGGGCGTGGCCGGCCGGCGCGATCGGGCTGATCGCCGTGCTCGCGGTCTTCGGCCACGTGCGGCTGGTCCTGGCCCCCGACCTGCGCGACCCGGCGACGGAAACGCCCGGCGTGCTGCTGCGGCTGGTGCAGGCCAATTTCAGCCAGTCCGAGAAATGGGCCGACGCGCTGCGCAACCCCAATGTCGATACCCAGATCGAGATGTCGAAAATCGAGGGCTGGACCGGCGTCACCCATGTGATCTGGCCCGAGACCGCGGTGACCTTCCCGGTGGCCGACGATCCGGTGCGGCTGGCCGACCTGGCGGTGGCGGCGCCGGTCGGCGGCTATCTGCTGACCGGCGCGCCGCGGGTAACCATCGGTATCGACGGCGTGCGCCGGGTGCACAACGCCATGCTGGCGATCGGCCCGACCGCGCAGGTGCTGACCGCGTACGACAAGGCCCATCTGGTGCCGTTCGGCGAGTATGTACCGTTCGGCGACCTGATCTCGTTCACCGGAGTCGCCTCCGGCGGCGGCTTCACGCCGGGGCCGGGCCCGCAGACGATCGCGCTGGATGGCCTGCCGCCGTTCAGCCCGCTGATCTGCTACGAGGCGATCTTCCCGGGTGCGGTGACGGCGCGGCCGAAGGAGGAGGGCGGGCCGGAGCCTGCCTGGCTGCTCAACATCACCAACGACGCCTGGTACGGCGACAGCCCGGGCCCGCGCCAGCACCTGCAGATCGTGCGCGTACGGGCGATCGAGGAAGGCTTGCCGCTGGTCCGTGCCGCCAACACCGGGATCTCCGCCGTCTACGACGGCTACGGCCGCGAGCTCGCGCGGCTGGACCTGGGCCTGCGCGGCGTGGTCGATTCGCCCCTGCCCCTGCCGCTGTCCGGCGGCACGCTGTATGCCGCGCTGGGCGAAGCGCCGTTCTGGGCGATCGTTGCCGGCCTGCTGGCCTGGGGGATCGCGGCCCGCCGCCCGCGGCAGCGGCCGCAGACGTGAACAGGGCGCCGGAAACCCAATATCTTTTTTGTAATATCGTCTGTTACTAAACCTCGGCGATAATCAAGCGCTTTTGCCACATGCAGCGGCGTGGTTGACCGCATACAAATGCATGTCATATACGGTGATATACAACCGATCCTCGTGCACTCAACTCCAACGGCAGTGAAAAGTATGGCAGCTCAAAAACGCAAGGCAGGCGTACGCAAACCCCGCATCAAGCTCGATCGCCCGCATCCGGTCGATGTCCACGTCGGCTCGCGCGTCCGCTTGCGCCGTACACTGCTCGGCATGAGCCAGGAGAAACTGGGCGAGGCCATCGGGCTGACCTTCCAGCAGGTCCAGAAATACGAGCGCGGCGCCAACCGGATCGGGTCCAGCCGCCTGTTCGAGCTGAGCCGCATCCTGGACGTGCCGGTGTCCTTCTTCTTCGACGACATGCCGGGCGAGGTTGCCACGTCGAGCTATGTCGGCGGTTTCGCCGAGGGCGCGACCGACGACTACGAGGCCGGCGACCCGCTGTCGAAGCGCGAGACGCTGGAACTGGTCCGCGCCTACTACAAGATCACCGAGCCGGCCGTGCGCAAGCGGCTGTTCGAACTGGCCAAGGCGCTGGCCAAGGCCGGCGAGGACGACGGCCGCTGAGATCCTGCGGCGGCGCGCCGTCCGGCCGCCGCGCTTCGGGACAGGCCGCGCCGGCGCGCGCCGGGCGGCGCGGCTGTCGGCTTGACGCGCCGGGGGGTGCCGCCTAAACACGTGCGCGCCGGACGGCGTCGCGGGGCCGCATCATGCGTTGCGCGTGCCGCCTGAACAGCGGCACGCATTCCCCCAGCATCCGGGGCGGATGCGCTTTCCCGATTCGACGACCAGCAAGGGGGCGACCTTGGCCAGTGGAAGCTATGTGTTCACCAGCGAGTCGGTGTCCGAAGGCCACCCGGACAAGGTCTGCGACCGTATCTCCGACAGCATCGTCGACCTGTATCTCGGCCACGACGCCGAGGCGCGGGTCGCGGTCGAGACCCTGGCCACCACCAACAAGGTGGTGCTGGCGGGCGAGACCCGCTGCCGCACCGCGGTGCCGCACGATGCCCTGATCCAGGCGGCGCGCGACGCGGTGCGCGACATCGGCTACGAGCAGCAGGGCTTCCACTGGCAGCACATGGACGTCGAATGCTACGTCCACGAACAGTCGGGCGACATCGCGATGGGCGTCGACGCGGCCGGCAACAAGGACGAGGGCGCAGGCGACCAGGGCATCATGTTCGGCTATGCCTGCCGCGAGACCGAGGCGCTGATGCCGGCGCCGATCCACTTCGCCCACGAGATTCTGCGGCGCATGGCGGTCGCCCGCCATGCCGGCGACCAGCCGGGCTTCGCGCCCGACGCGAAGAGCCAGGTCACGCTGCGCTACGTCAACGGCAAGCCGGTGGGCGCCACCTCGGTGGTGGTGTCGACGCAGCACGACCCCAAGCTGGACCAGGCCGAGGTGCGCGAACTGGTGCGGCCTTTCGTGCTGGACGTGCTGCCCGAGGGCTGGATGTGCCCGGAGGACGAGTTCTACGTCAACCCGACCGGCCGCTTCGTGATCGGCGGGCCCGACGGCGACGCGGGGCTGACCGGCCGCAAGATCATCGTCGACACCTATGGCGGCGCGGCCCCGCACGGCGGCGGTGCCTTCTCCGGCAAGGACCCGACCAAGGTCGACCGCTCGGCGGCCTATGCGGCGCGCTATCTGGCCAAGAACGTGGTCGCCGCCGGACTAGCAGACAAATGCGTGATCCAGCTGGCCTATGCCATCGGCGTGTCGAAGCCGCTTTCGATCTACATCGACGGCGGCGGTACCCTGCGGGTCGACGAGGACAAGCTGGCGGTGGCGCTGATGGAGGTGATGAACCTCAGCCCGCGCGGCATCCGCCAGCACCTCGGCCTGAACAGGCCGATCTATGCGCGCACGGCGGCCTATGGCCATTTCGGTCGCGAGCCGGACGCCGAGGGCGGATTCTCCTGGGAAAGGCTGGACCTGGTCGACGACCTGAAAGCCGCCCTCCACGTCTGATGCGCCGGGTGCCGTGAGCGGCGGCGAGGCCACCGAGCAGCGCAGGCTTTATGGCCGGCGCAGCGCGCGCAAGCTGCGACCCGGCCGCGCCCTGCTGCTGAACGAGGCCCTGCCGCGCCACGTCCTGCCGCTCGCCGACGCCCCGCCCGACGGGTTGCGCGCCGGCGACGTGTTCGGCGCGGGATTCGATATGCTGTGGCTCGAGATCGGCTTCGGCGGCGGCGAGCACCTGGCGTGGCAGGCCGAGGCCAATCCCGGCATCGGCATGATCGGCTGCGAGCCGTTCATGAACGGAGTCGCCAGCCTGCTGCGCCACATCGCGGAACGCGGTCTCGCCAACGTGCGCATCCATGCCGGCGACGCCCGCGACGCAATCGACCGGCTGGCCGACGCCAGCGTCGGCCGCGCCTTCATCCTGTTCCCGGACCCGTGGCCGAAGCGCCGCCACCGCGAGCGGCGCATCGTCTCGCCGCAGACGCTCGATGCGCTGGCGCGGGTCATGGCCGACGCGGCGGAATTGCGGCTGGCGTCCGACGACCCCACCCAGATCCGCTGGATGCTGCAGGTGGCCCCGCCCCACCCCGCCTTCCGCTGGCTGGCGGAGGGCCCGGAGGACTGGCAGGCCCGCTCGCCCGACTGGCCGGAAACGCGCTATGAGGCCAAGGCGCGACAGGCCGGCCGGGCTCCGCTTTTCCTGCGGCTGCAGCGCCGCGTGCGCGGCCGCGAAGGCGACCGCCGCTGCGATAAGCCTTGATTCGGGCCGTGCTTTGATCCTATCTAGGTGTTGTCGTCATGTATGAGACGACCCCGGTTCGAAAAGACGGGTGGGCCTAGCGGCCCGCCCTTTTTGTTTTCCGGGGCACGAACAAGGCCTTCCGCCGCCGAACGCCGGCGCGCACGGCCCGCGAGGGAACGGGATTGGAACTGACGGCCCGCGTGGCTGCCCTGATCGAGCCGGCCCTGGCCCCGATGAGGGCTTCGAGCTGGTGCGCGTGTCGCTGGCCGGCGGCAGCCGGCCAGTGCTGCGATCATGGCGGAGCCGGCGGACGGCCGCACCATGACCGTCGATGACTGCGCGGCAATCAGCGAGGTGGTGTCGGCGCTGCTCGACGTCGAGGATCCGGTGCGCGGCGCCTATTCGCTGGAGGTCAGCTCGCCCGGCCTCGACCGGCCGCTGACCCGGCCCAAGGATTTCCACCGCTTTGCAGGCTTCGAGGTGAAGGTGGAGTTGGCCCGGCTGGTCGACGGCCGCCGCCGGCTGCGCGGGGTGCTGAAGGGCACCCGGGCCGGGGACGACGGGCCGGTCGCGCTGATCGACGACGACGGCCGCGAATGGGCGGTGCCGCTGGCCGAGATCGCCGCCGCCAAGCTGGTGTTGACCGACGCGCTGGTCCAGGCCGCGATGAAGGGCACGCTGCCCGGTGCGCTGACCGGGCCCGGGTGCGACGGGCAGGGTGATGACGAAGGCGAGGCGGCCGCTGCGCATGCCGTCGCCGGGAACCGAGGAGGTTGAGCTGACCATGGACAACTACGCGATCCAGCGCGGCGAGCTGCTGCAGGTGGCGGATGCGGTCGCCCGCGAAAAGGGCATCGACCGCGAAGAGGTGCTGGAGGCCATGGAACAGGCGGTGCAGAAGGCGGCCCGGGCCAAATACGGCCAAGAGCACGACATCCGCGCCTTCGTCGACCGCAAGACCGGCGCCATCACCACCGCCCGCTACCGCGAGGTGGTGGAGGAGGTCGAGGACCAGATGACCCAGCTGACGCTGCCGGAAGCGCGGGCGATCAAGCCGGACGCCGAGATCGGCGAGTTCCTGGTCGACCCGCTGCCGCCGATCGACCTCGGCCGGGTGGCGGCGCAGTCGGCCAAGCAGGTGATCTTCCAGAAGGTGCGCGAGGCCGAGCGCGCCCGCCAGTACGAGGAGTTCAAGGACCGGGTCGGCGAGATCGTCAACGGCCTGGTCAAGCGCACCGAGTTCGGCAATGTCACCGTCGACCTCGGCCGCGGCGAGGCGGTGCTGCGCCGCGACGAGCTGCTGCCGCGCGAGAGCTTCCGCAACGGCGACCGCGTGCGCGCCTATATCTACGACGTGCGCCAGGAGCCGCGCGGCCCGCAGATCTTCCTGTCGCGCACCCACCCCGAGTTCATGAAGAAGCTGTTCGCCCAGGAGGTGCCGGAGATCTATGACGGCATCATCGAGATCCGCGCGGTGGCGCGCGACCCGGGCAGCCGGGCCAAGATCGCGGTGATCTCCAACGATTCCGGCATCGACCCGGTCGGCGCCTGCGTCGGCATGCGCGGCAGCCGCGTGCAGGCGGTGGTCGCCGAGCTGCAGGGCGAGAAGATCGACATCATCCCGTGGTCGCCGGACCCGGCCACCTTCGTGGTCAACGCGCTGGCCCCGGCCGAGGTGACCAAGGTGGTGCTCGACGAGGAGACCAACCGCATCGAGGTGGTGGTGCCGGACGAGCAGCTGAGCCTGGCCATCGGCCGGCGCGGCCAGAATGTCCGCCTCGCCTCGCAGCTGACCGGCTGGGACATCGACATCCTGACCGAGGAGGACGAGAGCGAGCGCCGGCAGCAGGAGTTCCACTCGCGCAGCCAGCTGTTCATGGATGCCCTTGATGTGGACGACGTGATTGCCCATCTGCTTGTCACGGAAGGCTTTTCCAAGGTCGAAGAGGTCGCCTACACCGAGACCGGCGACCTGGCCTCGATCGAGGGCTTCGACGAGGATGTGGCCTCCGAGCTGCGCGACCGGGCGCTGATGTTCCTGGAAGAGCGCGAGCGCGCCGAGACCGAACGCCGGCGCGAGCTGGGCGTCTCCGACGATCTTGCCGAGGTGCCGGGCCTGACCTCCGCCATGCTGGTGAAGCTCGGCGAGGCCGAGGTGCGCACGCTCGACGACCTCGCCGACCTGGCCAGCGACGAGCTGATCGAGATCCTCGGCACCGGGGCGATGAGCCAGCAGGATGCCGATGCGATCATCATGGCGGCCCGCGCCCACTGGTTCACCGACCTGGACGCCGCGGCACCGGGCGGCGACGCCGCCGAGGCCGAGGAAGCGGCGGCCGAGGCCTGATGGCGATGGCACGCGGCGGTGCGCGCCGGCAGCGGCCGGCAGATAGGGAATGGATTGAACACGGCAGCCCAGACATGCGCGGATGACGCCCCCGGCGCAGGCGCGCGGCGGCGGCTCCGGCACGAGCCGGAGCGGCGCTGCATCGTCACCGGTGCGCGCGGCGACGCGGCGGACCTGCTGCGCTTCGTCGTCGGGCCGGGCCAGGAGGTGGTTCCGGATCTCGACGGCAAGCTGCCCGGCCGCGGCCTGTGGGTCACGGCGGACGCGGCCACGGTGGCCGAGGCGGTGCGCCGCCGCGCCTTTGCGCGGGCGGCGAAAGCCGCGGTCAACGCCGCCGACGACCTTGCCGACCGGGTCGGCGGCCTTCTGACCGACCGTTTGATCGCCGCCGTCGCGCTGGCGCGGCGGGCGGGCGATGCCGTCTGCGGCTATGAAAAAGTGCGAGCCGTCTTGCACTCGGGCCGCGCATCGGTCTTATTGTCGGCGCGAGACCGTCAGGCGGATGGGGCGCGGAAGCTGCGGGCGCTGGCACAGGCCTTGGACCGGCCGGTGCCGTTGGTGGACCTTCTCGACGCGGATCAGCTGGGCAGGCCGTTCGGGCGGCAGGAAAGCGTGCACGCCGCGATCGCTGCTGGCCCGATGACGACGAAGGTGATGGGCGCCGCCGGGCGTCTGGCGCGGTACCGGGGACTCGACCCGGTCGCGACGGCCGGTGGCGGGGATAGCGAGGCTCGATGACCGAAGGTACAGACGACAAGACGAAGAAGCCGCTCAGCCTGGGTGGGCGCGGCCGGTTGCAGTTGAACCGCCAGGTCGAGACCGGCCAGGTCCGGCAGAGCTTTTCGCATGGACGCAGCAAGACCGTTGCGGTCGAGGTCAAGCGCAAGCGCGCCGTCGAGCGGCCGCCGGTCGAGGTTGCCAAGACCAGCCGGCCGAAGGGCCAGCGCGGCGGGCAGACCGGCGCCGCCGACCTGACCGAGACCGAGCGGGAGTCGCGCGTCCGCGCGCTCAAGCAGGCGATCCAGGCCCACGAAGAGGCCAAGGTCCGCCAGGCCGAGGAGGAGGAGCGCCGCCGGATCGAGGCCGAGGAGCGTCGCAAGGCCGAAGCCGAGGAAGCCAAGCGCCGCGTCGAGGACGAGGCGCGCCGCAAGGCGGAGGCCGAAGCCGAGGCGGCGACCAGCGCGGCCCAGCCCGCGCCGGCGGAGCCGGCGGCGGCTGTTCCACCCGTGGCCGCGGATCAGGCACGCCGGCCGCATGCGGCCCACGCACCGGCGCGCGAGCCGGCGGAAGCGACCGCCGAGCCCGAGGAGGAGCGGCGCGCCGTTGCCGGCAAGCGGGCGCCGGTCCGGGCGCGGTCGGAGCCGCGGCGGCGCACCGGCAAGCTGACCATCGCACAGGCCCTCGACGGCAGCGCCGAGGACCGCCAGCGCTCGCTGGCGGCGGTCCGGCGCGCCCGGGAGAAGGAAAAGCAGCGCCTGTCGCAGCAGCAGCGGGCCAGCGAGAAGACCAAGGTCATCCGCGACGTCGTGGTGCCCGAGGTCATCACGGTGCAGGAGCTGGCCAACCGCATGGCCGAGCGGGCCGCCGACGTGATCAAGACGCTGATGCGCAGCGGCGTGATGGCCACCATCAATCACGCGCTCGACGCCGATACCGCCGAGCTGGTGGTGACCGAGTTCGGCCACCGGGCACGCCGGGTGACAGAAGCCGATGTCGAGCAGGGTCTGGAGCTGACCGCGGAGCACGATTCCAGCGGCGAGCCGCGTCCGCCGGTGGTGACGGTCATGGGCCATGTCGACCACGGCAAGACCTCGCTGCTGGACGCGCTGCGCAAGTCGGACGTGGTCAGCCGCGAGGCGGGCGGCATCACCCAGCATATCGGCGCCTATCAGGTGACCACCGACGACGGCCACAAGATCACCTTCCTGGATACGCCGGGCCACGCGGCGTTTACCGCAATGCGGGCGCGCGGTGCCAAGGTGACCGACCTGGTGGTGCTGGTCGTCGCCGCCGACGATTCGATCCAGCCGCAGACGGTGGAGGCGATCCGCCACGCCAAGGCGGCCGGCGTGCCGATGATCGTCGCGATCAACAAGATCGACCGGCCGGACGCCAACCCGGACAAGGTGCGCACCGATCTGCTTGCGCACGAGATCCAGGTCGAAGCGCTGGGCGGCGACGTGCTGGACGTGCCGGTCTCCGCGCTGAAGGGCACCAACCTGGACAGGCTGGTCGAGGCGATCCTGCTGCAGGCGGAGTTGCTGGACCTGCGCGCCAATGCGACCGGACCCGCCCAGGGCGCGATCATCGAATCGCGCATGGAGCGCGGCCGCGGCTCGGTGGCGACCGCGCTGATCCAGCGCGGCACGCTGCGGCCGGGCGACATCTTCATTGCCGGCGCGGAGTGGGGCCGCGTGCGCGCCCTGGTCAACGACCGCGGCGAACAGGTGGAGGCGGCCGGCCCGTCGATGCCGGTGTCGATCCTCGGCCTGCAGGGCACGCCGGAGGCCGGCGACGACGTGATCGTGGTCGACAGCGAATCCCGCGCCCGCGAGGTGGCGGAATTCCGCAGCCGGCGCAAGCGCGACCAGGATTCGACTCCGCAGGCGCGCGGCACGCTGGAACAGATGTTCAGCGCCATCAAGTCGGGCGAGTCGAAGGAACTGGCCATCGTGCTGAAGGCCGACGTGCACGGCTCGGTGGAGGCGATCGCGGCGGCGCTGGAGCAGCTGGCCAACGAGGAGGTCGGCGTGCGCGTGCTGCACGCGGCCGTGGGCGGCATCAACGAATCCGACATCACCCTGGCCAAGGCCAGCGGGGCGCTGGTGGTCGGCTTCAACGTCCGCGCCAACCCGCAGGCCCGCGACATGGCCCAGCGCGACGGCGTCGACATCCGCTACTATTCGGTGATCTACGACATCGTCAACGACGCCAAGGCGCTGATTCAGGGCCTGATGGCGCCGACCCTGCAGGAGAACTTCCTCGGCCATGCCGAGATCCGCGAGGTGTTCACGGTCACCAAGGCCGGCAAGGTGGCCGGCTGCCGCGTCACCGATGGCGTGGTCCGCCGCGGCTCGAAGGTGCGCCTGCTGCGCGACGACGTGGTGATCCACGAGGGCAACCTGGGCACCCTGCGCCGCTTCAAGGACGAGGTGCGCGAGGTCCAGGCCGGCTACGAGTGCGGCATGGGCTTCGAGAACTACCAGGACATCCAGGTCGGCGACGTGATCGAGTGCTTCGAGGTCCAGGAAGTCGCCGCGAAGCTGTAGCCGAACGGGCGAATTCGGCCGGGCCCGCTGCCCGGCCGCCCGCTGGAGCCGCCGATGAGAAAGAACCCGGCCGGCCTGCCGTCCCAGCGCCAGCTGCGGGTCGGCGAGGAAATCCGCCATGCGCTGGCCAGCATCTTCATGCGCGAGGAACTGCACGACCCGGCGTTGCAGGGCGTCTCGCTGACCATCAGCGAAGTGCGGATCAGCCCCGATCTGAAGAACGCGACCGTGTTCTTCCTGCCGCTGGGCGGCCACGACGTCGGGCCGATCGCCCAGGGACTCGGCCGGGCGGCGCCGCACCTGCGCACCTTGCTGGGCCACCACCTGCGGCTGCGTGCGCTGCCGCGGCTGCGCTTCGTGCCGGACGAAAGCTTCGACCACGCGGACTCGATCGACCGCCTGCTGCGCAGGGTGGCGCCGGCGTCCGACGACGGCGAGGCGGAGGACTGAGGGCGTGGCGCGCCGGCGCAAGGGCCAGGCGGTACATGGCTGGCTGATCGTCGACAAGGAACCCGGGGTCACCTCGACCGCGGTGGTCGGCCGGGCGCGCCGCCTGCTCGACGCCGCCAAGGCCGGCCACGGCGGCACGCTCGACCCGCTCGCCACCGGCCTGCTGCCGATCGCCTTCGGCGAGGCGACCAAGACCGTGCAGTTCGTCATGGACGGCGCCAAGACTTATCGCTTCCGCATCCGCTGGGGCGAGCGGCGCGACACCGAGGACGCCGAGGGCGCGGTGCTGGAGACCTCCGACCGGCGGCCGGACGAGGCGGCGATCCGCGCCGCCCTGCCCGGCTTCCTCGGCACGATCGCGCAGGTGCCGCCGCGCTATTCGGCGATCAAGGTCGATGGCGAGCGCGCATACGACCTGGCCCGCGCGGAAGAGGCGTTCACGCTGCATGCGCGGCCGGTCACTGTGCAGCGGCTGGAGCTGGTCGGCGTGCCGGATGCGGACACGGCGGAACTCGAGGTCGATTGCGGCAAGGGCTTCTATGTCCGCGCGCTGGCGCGCGACCTGGCGACGGCGCTGGGCTGCCTCGGGCACGTCGCCGCACTGCGCCGGTTGCGGGTCGGTCCGTTCACCGAGCGCGACGCGATTTCCCTTTCGGATATAGAGGCTTTGGGGCATAGTGCCGCGCGTCTTGAGCATGTCATGCCGGTCAAGACCGCGCTGGACGACATCCCGGCGCTGGCCGTGACCGACATGGAAGCCGAGCGGCTGCGGCGAGGCCAGGCCGTTCAAGTGCTTCGAACCGTGGATCTGAACACCATCCGGGATCTGTGCGATGGAGATTTGGTGTGTGCCCTTGCGGGCGACACGCCCATCGCCATTGCCCGCCTGGATTTCGGCCCGCAGCATACGGCCTTTGCCGCGCGTTTCGGTCCGGTGACGCAGATCCATCCGGTTCGCGTGCTGAACCTCTGACCTATGGAGTGAGCACGATGTCGATTACGGCCGAACGGAAACAGGAACTGATCGGGGAATATGCGACCAAGGAGGGCGACACCGGTTCGCCCGAGGTCCAGGTCGCGATCCTAAGCGAGCGTATCCGCAACCTCACCGATCACCTGGGCAATCACAAGAAGGACCATCACTCGAGGCGCGGGCTGCTGATCATGGTCGGACAGCGCCGTCGCCTGCTGGACTACCTCAAGCGCAAGGACGAGGGGCGGTACCGCCAGCTCATCGAGCGCCTGGGGCTGCGGCGCTAGGAATGGACACGCCGCCGGCCGGGCCGATGCGCGATCGGCGGCACTTCCCCCTGGCTGGAACGATCGGCGGACGGCATCGCCCGAAGGGCGGGCATGCCGGGCCGCCGCTTTTGATGCGGAAGAGGGCCGGAGTGCCCGGATGAAGTGGAATATCTGATGTTTGACGTGGTTCGTAAGGAAATCACCTGGGGCGGGCGCCCCCTGATCCTGGAGACCGGGCACATCGCCCGCCAGGCCGACGGCGCCGTGCTCGTCACCTATGGCGAGACCATGGTGCTGTGCACCGCGGTGGCCGCCAAGAAGCCGAAGCCCGGTCAGGGCTTTTTCCCGCTGACCGTGAACTACCAGGAAAAGACGTTCGCCGCCGGCAAGATTCCCGGCGGCTTTTTCAAGCGCGAAGGACGGCCCAGCGAGAAGGAAACGCTGGTCTCGCGGCTGATCGACCGACCGATCCGCCCTTTGTTCGCCAAGGGTTTCCTCAATGAGACCCAGATCGTGGCCACCGTGCTGGCGCACGATCTCGAGAACGATCCCGACATCGCCTCGATGATCGGCGCGTCGGCGGCCCTGACCATCTCCGGCGTGCCGTTCATGGGCCCGATCGGCGCTGCGCGTATCGGCAATGTCGACGGCAGGCTGGTGCTGAACCCGACGATGACGCAGTTGCAGTCGTCGGACCTCGACCTGGTCGTGGCCGGCACCCAGCAGGGCGTGCTGATGGTCGAATCCGAGGCCAAGGAGTTGACCGAGGACCGGATGCTCGAGGCGGTGACCATGGGCCATCGCGAGATGCAGGCGGTGATCGACCTGATCATCGAGCTGGCCGAGGACAGCGCCAAGGAGCCCTGGCCGGCGCCGCAGGAGACCGATGAGGCCAAGGCGCTGGCCGCGCGCGTGCGCGAAGCGGCCGAGGCCGGCGTGCGCGAGGCCTACAAGGAGCCGCAGAAGACCGCCCGCCTCGACAAGCTCGACGCGGTCCGCAGCAAGGTGAAGGAAGAGCTGGCCGGCGACGACCCGGCGGTCGGCGAAGCGGTGTCCGGCGCCTTCAAGGAGCTGGAGAGCGACGTGGTCCGCAATGCGATCCTGGACACCGGGATGCGCATCGATGGCCGCGACACCAAGACGGTGCGCCCGATCATGAGCGAGGTCGGCATCCTGCCTCGCGCGCACGGCTCGGCCCTGTTCACCCGCGGCGAAACCCAGGCGCTGGTCGTCGCCACCCTGGGCACCACCCAGGACGAGCAGATCATCGACGCGCTGGCCGGCGAATACCGCGAGCGCTTCATGCTGCACTACAACTTCCCGCCCTACTCGGTGGGCGAGGCGGGCCGGATGGGCTCGCCGGGCCGGCGCGAGATCGGCCACGGCAAGCTGGCCTGGCGCGCGCTGCACCCGCTGATGCCGGACCGCGACGCCTTCCCCTACACGCTGCGCGTGGTGTCCGAGATCACCGAGTCCAACGGGTCGTCGTCGATGGCGACCGTGTGCGGCACCTCGCTGGCGCTGATGGACGCCGGCGTGCCGCTGGCGCGGCCGGTCGCCGGCATCGCCATGGGCCTGATCAAGGAAGACGAGCGGTTTGCCGTGCTGTCGGACATCCTCGGCGACGAGGACCATCTCGGCGACATGGACTTCAAGGTTGCCGGCACGTCCGAGGGCGTGACCTCGCTGCAGATGGACATCAAGATCACCTCGATCACCGAGGAGATCATGCGGATCGCCCTGGCCCAGGCCCGCGACGGCCGCCTGCACATCCTCGGCGAGATGGCCAAGGCGCTCAGCGACGCCCGCCAGGAGGTGTCGCAGTTCGCACCGCGGATCACGGTGATCAACATCCCGAAGGACAAGATCCGCGAGGTGATCGGCACCGGCGGCAAGGTGATCCGCGAGATCACCGAGACCACCGGCGCCAAAATCGACATCGAGGACGACGGCACGATCAACGTCTCCGCCGTCGATGCGGCTGTGATCCAGCGCGCGATCGACTGGATCCAGGGCATCGTGGCCGAGCCGGAGGTCAACAAGATCTATGACGGCAAGGTGGTGAAGACGACCGACTTCGGCGCCTTCGTCAACTTCATCGGCAACCGCGACGGCCTGGTCCACATCTCGGAGCTGACCGAGGGCCGGGTCGAGCGGACCACCGACGTGGTCAAGGAAGGCGACGCGGTCAAGGTGATGGTGCTGGGCTTCGACGACCGCGGCAAGGTGCGGCTGTCGATGCGCTGCGTCGACCAGGCGACCGGCGAGGCGCTGCAAGTGGCCGAGCGGCCCAGACGCGAGGGCGGCGGTGGCGGTGGCGGCCGCGACCGTGACCGCGGCGACCGCGGCGGGGATCGCGGCGGCTTCCGCGGCGACCGCGACCGTGATCGGGGTCCGCGTCGCGAGGGCGGCGGCGATCGCGACTTCGCCCCGCGCGGCGGCGATGCGGCCGACGTCGACTTCGCCGGTGGCGGCGGCCGCGACCGCGACCGCGGCCGCCGGCGCGAGCGGGATCGCGATCATGCGCGCCGTAGCCACGACGACGATTGAGTCGATCGAACGGTTCGGAATATGCAACGGCGGCCCTCGGGCCGCCGTTTTCATGACCGGGTGCCCGGTCTGCATGGAGCGAACGCCCTGCGGTCAGCGACGTGTCGATCCTCTGCGGGGCAGAGCCCCTACGGCTGCAGGGATCTGGCGTGCGGCAGGCGGATCACATGGCGTGGCCGCCGGAATCGCCGCCGCCGGCCGCGCCTTCGCCGTTGTTGCCCTCGTTCCCGGTCGCGGTGGTCGTCGTCGTACATGCCCCGTTGCTGCCAAAGGTACAACGTGCGCGCCTTACATACTCGTCGAACTCGGCCGTCGCGATCTGCCGGCGGCCGTAAAGCACGTCGACCACGCTGGCGGGACATTCGGCAATCTGCGGGCAGGTGCGCGTGACCAGATGCTCCAGCATGCTCTCCATCAAGCCGGCGTTGGTCCCGCTTTCGCGATCCAGCCTGTTGATATACGCGAAGGCGTTGTCCTCGCCGTTGATCATGCGCAGAGCCTGGCCTGCCGCCGGCGTGGCCCAATAGGTCTTGAGGTCATAGGCCATGTCGGTCCAGACCAGGATCTCGGTGATCGTCCGAAGCCAGGCGATCCGGTCGTTGGCCTTGGCATCCAGGCTGGCAATGGCTGCCTCGACATCGTAGTCGTCGAAGGCGGCGTTGGCGACCACGATCCTGTTGTCGGAGCCGTCGGTGTAGCACCCGCCGAGCAGGGCGAGACCGAGGGCGGAGGCCGCGACCGCGGCGGACCTTGGCGAAAGTCGAAACATTGCTCTCTCTCCCTGATCGGCAATGACGCTTGGCCGCACAGGAGAGCACGAATTCGAAAAAGGGACGTAAACAGGGCTTTTCGGCCAATGGGCCGGGCGGGCCGGTTCGGGTCGCTACAGCTTCGTCGGATTGGGCGCGTCGCCGTAGACCGCAACCGGATCGAAGGTCTTGGCGTGCTCCTCGAACCGCAGCGTCACCGCGCCGCCCGCCGGCACGTCGGCCCCGGTAGGCACCGAGCGATAGAAGCAGGAGCGGTAGCCGACGTGGCAACTGGCGTCGCCCTCGATGCGCACGCGCAGCCAGATCGCATCCTGGTCGTCGTCGATCCGCATCTCCACCACGTGCTGCACCAGCCCGCTGGTGGCGCCCTTGCGCCACAGCACCTGTCGCGAACGGCTGAAATAGTGCGCCTCGCCGGTCTCGATCGTCTTCTGCAGCGCCTCGGCGTTCATGTAGCCCAGCATCAGCAGCTCGCCGGAAGCATGATCGGTGGTGACGCAGGGCAGCAGGCCGTCGGCGTCGAACCTGGGCGCCAGCTCGTTGCCTTCCTCGACCTGCTCGACGCTGATGCGGCGGGCGAACATCGATCCGGAATGCGCCGATTCAGCGCCGGCCATCGCCGCGCACCAGCGTCATGAAACGCTGCTCCTGGCGCGGCTCGTCGGCGAAACGGCCGGTGAACCGCGTGGTGTAGGTCTGGGTGTCGGCCTGCTGGACGCCGCGGCTGGCCATGCAGTGATGGGTCGCCTCGACCAGCACCGCCACGCCGGCCGGACGCAGCGCCGTGTCGATCGCGCCGGCGATCTGGGCCGTCAGCTTCTCCTGCGTCTGCAGCCGCCGCGCGAACATCTCCACCACCCGCGCCAGCTTGGACAGGCCGACGACGCGGCCGACCGGCAGGTAGCCGATGTGGGCACGGCCAACAATGGGCACGATGTGGTGCTCGCAATGGGATACGAAGGCGATGTCGCGCAGGACGACCATGTCGTCATAGCCCTCGACCTCCTCGAAGGTCCGGCCCAGCACATCGGCCGGGTCTTCGCCATAGCCGGCAAAGAACTCCTGGTAGGCGCGCACCATGCGGGACGGCGTGTCGAGCAGGCCCTCGCGCGCCGGGTCGTCGCCGGCCCACTGGATCAGCGTGCGGACCGCAGCCTCGGCCTCCGCGCGGGTCGGACGGCGCAGCGTGGCCTCGGGCTCGGCAACCATGCCCAGCCGGTCCTTGACCTCGCTCACCAGGGTATCCATCCGTCGCGTTTCCGTCATGTCCTCGCCCGTCTCCACGCTGCCTCGGGGTTACCTGCCAGGGGCATCGCCGAACGATATAGACGGCAAATGCGGCAAGCCAAACCTAATCGCCCGCCGCCGGCCGCGATATTCAATTGATCTTCACGAAAAGTTACGGCTGGCGTCAGGTCCGGGGCGGGCCGGGCGCGCGCCGGACCCCTGTCGATGCGCGCCCCGTCAGTGCAGGTGCTTGGGCAGGTCCTTGATCGCGCCGTCGACCAGGGCGTCGCCCGGTGCACCGTCCAGCTGCTTGGCCAGGATCTGCCGGCTGGCGGCGATCACCATCTGGGCCGCCTGTGCCCTGATCTCGGTCTGGGCGTTGGCCTCGGCCTGTGCGATCCGGTCCAGTGCCAGCTGCTCGCGCCGGCTCAGCGTCTCTTCCAGCTTCGACCGGCTGTCGACGATCAGCGCCTCGGCATCGGTGCGGGCCTGGGCGATGATCGCCTCGCTCTCCTTGATCGCATCGCGCTGGCGGCGCTGGTAGTCGGCCAGCATGTGCTGGGCCTCCTCGCGCAGCTTCTCGGCCGCGTCGAGTTCGGCCCGCACCGCCTCGGCGCGGTCGTCGAGCGTCTTCATCATCGACCGGCCGCCCTTCCAGACGATCAAGATCACCGTCACCACGAATGCGATGGCGACCCATGTCTCCGGATTCTCGAGCATGCTGCGCTCTCCCTCTCGCCGGTGGTCAGCCGGCCGACGCCTGGGCCGCGGCCACGGCGTCCTCGACCTGCTTGGCGGTCGGCTTCTTGCCGCTGATCTGGCCGACCACGTCGGCGGTGACCTCCGCGATCGCCTCGCCGACCGTCGCCCGCGCCGCTGCCGTCGCCTCGGCGATCCGCTGCTCCGCCTCGTTGAGGCGGCGGGCGATGTCGGCCGCCTGCTCCTGCTCGCGGCGCGCGGCCTCGGCCGAGATGGCTTCGTGCGCCGCCTTCAGCGTCTCGTGCGCCTGGGCACGGGCCTGGGACAGCGCCTGCTCATAGGCCGCCAGCACGGTTTCCGCCTCGGCCCGCGCCGCCTCCGCCCGCTCCAGATTGCCGGAGATGGTGCGCTGCCGCAGCTCGAGCAGCGAGGTCATCCGCGGCAGGATCAGCTTGGCCACGATCCAGTAGAAGATCGCGAACAGCACGATCAGCCAGAAGATCTGGCTCGGGAAGGTGGTGGTATCGACTTGTGGCACTGTAGCGGGCTCCGGTCCGGCTCAGACGGACAGCAGTCGGGGCGCGGCCATCCGGCGGCATCGGGCCGCCGGCATCCGCAGCGGCATCAGACGAACAGCGCGATCATGCCGATGATCAGCGCGAACAGCGCGATCGCCTCGGTCGTCGCGAAGCCGATCCAGATCGTCGCGCCGATGTCGTCCTTCGACGCCGGGTTGCGCGACAGCGACGAGATGTAGCTGGCCCACACGGTACCGACGCCGATACCGGAGCCGATCATGCCGATGGCGGCCAGGCCCGCACCGACGAAGCGCAGGCCTTCAACGATATTGCCTTCCATGCCAGAGGTCCTTTCGTAGGTCTTGAAACGTGTTCGTTGACGGATGGGTGAAACGGCTGCCCGCCGCGGCGCCTAGTGCAGGTGCAGCGCGTCGTGCAGGTAGATGCAGGTCAGGATCGCGAACACATAGGCCTGGATCACCGCGACCAGCAGCTCCAGCACCGTCACCGCGACCAGCAGCGCGAACGGAATGATGCCGGGAACCACGAACATCGAGGCGCCGATGCCGATCACGAAACCGGCGATGACCTTCAGCAGCACGTGGCCGACGGTCATGTTGGCGAACAGTCGGACCGACAGGCTGACCGGCCGCGACAGGTAGGAGATCAGCTCGATCGGGATCAGCACCACCGCGGTCGCCGGCGGCGCGCCCTCGGGGAAGAACAGCCTGCCGAAGCCGAGGCCGTGCCGGACGATTCCGATCACCGTCACCGCGACGAAGATTATCGCCGCCATGGTGAAGGTCACGACGATATGGCTGGTATAGGTGAAGCTGTAGGGGATCAGCCCCAGCAGGTTGCCGAACAGCACGAACATGAACAGCGTGAAAATGAAGGGGAAATATTTGCGCCCCTCGCTGCCGACATTGTCGCGCACCATGTTGGCGGTGATGCCGTACAGCATCTCGGCCAGGGCCTGCAGGCGCGTCGGCACCAGCCGCTGCGCGCGGGTGGCGTAGAAGAACAGCAGCGTCACCACCGCGATCGCGATCGCCATCCACAGCGACGAGTTGGTGAACGAAACGTCCAGTCCGCCCAGGTTCACCTCGAACAGCGGCTTGATGGTGAACTGTTCGAGCGGCGAATGGCTCTCGGCATGCGCCGCGGCTTCGTCGACCACGGTGTGCACCGCGTCGGCGCCGCCGACCGCCTCTTCCAGCTGCTCGGTCGTCTGTTCGGTCTCGTGTTCCATCGCCTACCCGTCAAGCGGCCCGCGCCGGGCCGGTCAATCCCTGGTCCGCCCCGCCTTGCGGTCCGCCGCCTCTCGCTCCGCCGCCTCCCGCGCCTCCTTCGCACGCTTCTCCATGCGCTTGGCGATGCGGTAGACGTTCATGAAGGCGGCCCCCGAACCGAGGATGAAGAAAACGATCAGAAGCCAGGGGCTGGTGCCGAGCCAACGGTCGAGCACGATGCCGATCGCGACACCGACGCCCAAGCCCGCGACCAGTTCGACCGCGATGCGCATGCCGGCGCCCATGCCGGACATGCCTGCGCGCCGGACGTGATCGCCGCTCCGCTCTTCCTCGCTGGTCTTGAGCGCGCTGATGCGCTTTTCCAGCTCGGAGAGCCGATCGTGATCGTCCTGGCGCGCCATCCTCGATCGACGCTCGACGGGCAGCCGCCCCGTGGGCCCCCTCGTCCCGACCGCGCCCCGGCAAGACGGCCGGAAACCCGTTCGGGCGGGCGGACATTACGGTGGGGTCCCTGGGATGTCAAGGTAACGAAACCGGCCCGGCGCACCGCCGGAATCACGCCGGATTCTGTGGTTTTCCGAGCCCCGCCGGCGGCCGCGGCGGCTTGCGCGATTATGCCGCGCGCATGCGTTCGGCGGCGCCGAGGTCGACCGAGACCAGCTGGCTGACGCCGCGCTCCGGCATCGTCACGCCGTAGAGCCGGTCCATCCTGGCCATGGTCAGCCGGTGGTGGGTGACCAGCAGGAAGCGGGTGTCGAGCGTGCGCACCATCTCGTCGAGCAGGCGGCAGAAGCGGTCGACGTTGGCGTCGTCCAGCGGCGCGTCGACCTCGTCGAGCACGCAGATCGGCGCCGGGTTGGTGCGGAACACCGCGAAGATCAGGGCGAGCGCGGTCAGCGTCCGCTCGCCGCCCGACAGCAGCGACAGCGATTGCAGCTGCTTGCCCGGCGGGCAGGCCATGATCTCCAGGCCTGCCTCGAGCGGATCGTCGGAGCCGGACAGTTCCAGATAGGCGCGGCCGCCGCCGAACAGCTGGTGGAACAGCGACTGGAAGTGCGCATTGACCTTCTCGAAGGCCGCCGTCAGCCGCATGCGGCCCTCGCGGTTCAGCGCGCCGATGCCCTGGCGCAGCCGGGCGATGGCCTGGACCAGGTCGTCGCGCTCGGTCGCCAGCCCGGCGATGCGGGCCTCGAGCTCTTCCGCCTCCTCGATGGCGCGCAGGTTGACCGGGCCCATCCCGTCGCGTTCGCGGACCAGCTTGACCAGGCGGTCGTCCAGCCGGGCGAGCAGGTCGGGAGAGTCGAGCGCCACGTCGTCGGGGTCGAGATCGGCACGCGCCGGCAACTCGTGGGCGGCGCATTCCATGCGTTCGGCAATCCGCTGGCCGGCCTCGGTCAGCCCGGCGTCGGCGGCCTCCAGCGTCGCCTCGTGGCGGACGCGGCGCTCGCGCGCCTCGGCCAGCGCCGCATCGGCGGTCCGGGCGGCCTCGTCCGCGGCCCGTGCCGCCGCCTCGGCCTCGGCCAGACGATCGCCGGCCTCGCGCCGCGCCGCTTCGGCGCCGCGGCGGGTCTCGGCCAGGCCGGCCCGCTTCTCGGCGATGCGCTGCGGCACCTCGCCCAGGGTGCGCAGCGTGGCGGTGCTGTCGTCGCGCCGCGCGGTCAGATCGGCGCGCCGGCCGTCGGTATTGTCGACCCGCCCGCGCCACTCGGCCCGCTCGCCGTCGATGGTCGCCAGGCGCCGGCTCCGCGACTCCGCCTCGCGCACCGCCTGCTCGCGGCGGGCGCGGGCATCGATCAGACCGGCACGGCGCTCCGCCACCTCGGCGCGCAGACGGTCGCGCCGCTGCCGCCGCCGGGCTGATTCCTCCTCGCCGATCCGGCTGCCGTCGAGCGCCTGCCGGCGTCCGCGCGCCTCGGCCAATTGCTCTTCCGCCTCGGCCGCGGCGGTGGCCAGGCCGGCAAGCCGTGCCTCGGCCTCCACCGCGCGGCGCTCGGCCTGGCCGAGCCGCAACTGGGCTTCGTTGACCGTGCGGTCGCACTGACTCAATGCGCGGCGGGCGATCTGGTCGGCGCTGTCGGCCGCGGTCAGCGCGCCGGCCGCCGCGGCGAGCGCGGCCTCGGCCGCTTCCAGCGCACCGGCGCCCTCGGCCAGCTTCGCCTCGACCGCGTCGAGCTGGTTGCGCTGCTCCAGCCGGATCGCCGCGGCGGTCGGCGCACCGGCGGCGGCCTGGAACCCGTCCCAGCGCCACATCCGGCCGTCGCGGGCGACAAGCCGCTGGCCGGGCGCCAGCGCCGCGGCCAGCGCGGCCGCGTCGGCATCGTCCGCGACCACGCCGATCTGCGACAGCCGCAGCTTCAGCGCCGCGGGTGCGCGGGCGATGTCGCTCATCGGCTGGCAACCGCCCGGCAGCGGGCGCAGCCCGTCCGGCGATGCGACCTCGCGCCAGTGCAGCGGCGCCTCGGTCTCGACCGAGCCCTGCAGGTCGTCGCCGAGGGCGGCGGCCAGGGCGGTCTCGAACCCGCGCTTCACCTTGATCGCGTCGAGCACCGGCGGCCAGCGGCTGTCGCCGCCGGCGTCCAGCATCCGGCGCAGGGTGGCCGCCTCGGCATCCAATCCGGCCCGCTCGGTGCGCAGGCGCTGGGCTGTCTCCTGGGCCGCGGCGTGGTCGCGCCGCGCCGCGCCGTGCGCCGCCTCGGCGGCATCGGCCCGCTCGCGCGCCTCGGTGCGGGCGGCCTCGGCCCGGGCGACGCCCTCCGCGGCCGCGCCGCGGTCGTCGGCCTCCGCCATCTTGCGGCGCAGCGCGTCCGCCTCGCCCTGCAGCTCGCCGATCCGTCTCTGCAGCCGCGCGACGCTCGCGTCGAGCTGCTCGGCCTCGCGCCGTGCGGCCGCATCCGCCGCCTCGTCGCCGGCCAGCGCCTCGGTGACCGCGGCCAATCCAGCCTCGTCGTCGGCCAGCGCGGCGGACAGGCTGTCGATCTGCATCGCCAGCGCGGCGAGCGCCTCGGCCTCGCCGTCCTGTGCCGCGCGCAGCGCCGCCTGCTCCTGCGCCAGCCGCGCCAGGGCGGCGTCGGCGTCGGCGCGCAGCGCGGTCTCGCGCTCCAGATCGCGGTCGATCTGCTCCAGCTGGCGCTGGACATTGCCGACCGCGTCGCGGTTGCGGCGCTCTTCCTCGTCGATCTGGCCGGCGGCCAGGTCGAGCCGCTGCACGGCGGCCGCGGCCTCGGCATCGCGGCGGCGCAGGTCGGGCAGCGCCTCGGCGGCGCGGGTGCGGACGACGCCGGCCAGCGCCGCTGCCTCGGCCTTCTCGGCCACCACCGCCTCGGCTGCCCGCAGCGCGTCGGCGGCCGCCTTGCGCGCGGCGGTCGCGCGGCGCCACTTCAGGTACAGCACCCCGGCCTCGGCCTTGCGGATGTGGTCGGAGATGTTGCGATAACGGGTCGCCTGCCGCGCCTGCCGCTTCAGGCTCTTCAGCTGTTCGTCCAGTGCGGCCATCACGTCGTCCAGCCGCTCCAGGTTGGACTCGGCCGCCCGCAGCCGCAGCTCGGCCTCGTGCCGGCGGGCGTGCAGCCCGGTGATGCCGGCGGCCTCTTCCAGCACCGCGCGGCGCTGCGTCGGCTTGGCGTTGATCAGGTTGGCGACCTGGCCCTGGCCGACCATCGCCGCGGAATGGGCGCCGGTGGAGGAATCGGCGAACAGCACCTGCACGTCGCGGGCCCGCGCCTCGCGGCCGTTGACCTTGTAGGCCGAGCCCTGGCCGCGGGCGATGCGGCGGGCGATCTCGATCTCGGCATGATCGTTGAACGCAGGCGGCGCGCTGCGGTCGGCGTTGTCCAGCAGCACCGTCACCTCGGCGTGGTTGCGCGCGGCCGGCCGGCGGCGCCGACGAAGATGACGTCCTCCATCTCGCCGCCACGCACCTGCCGAGCCGAGCTTTCGCCCATCACCCAGCGCAGCGCCTCGACCAGGTTCGACTTGCCGCAGCCGTTGGGGCCGACGATGCCGGTCAGCCCCGGCGCGATCACCACGTCGGTGGGCTCGACGAACGACTTGAAACCGGCAATGCGCAGGCGGGTGAACTGGACCACGTCTCGACGCTACTCCGCAGGCGTCGCCGCGGCGACCGCCTCGGCGAAGGTGTCGAAATCCTGCGCGCCGCGGATCTCCTCGCCACCGACGAAGAAGGTCGGGGTCGAGCCCACGTCCAGCTCGGACTGCGCGCGCAGGCGGGTGGACAGGATGGTGTTGCCGATCGACTCGTCGGCGACGCAAGCGGTCAGCGTCGCCTGCGGCACCCCGGCCAGCATCGCCGTCTGCAGCACCGACTGCAGCGGGTTGCTCGAGGTCGCCCACTGCGGCTGGGTGGAATAGAGCACGGCGATGAAGGTGTAGTACTGCGCCTCGGGCACGCAGTCGGCGACCGTGGCGGCCTGGAACGCGACCTGGTCCAGCGGGAAGTGCCGGATCACCAGGTTGGCCTTGCCGGTGTCGATCAGCTCCGCCTCGATCCGCGGCAGCGTCTCGTTGTGGAAGGCGGCGCAGTGCGGGCAGGTCAGCGACGAGAACTCGAAGATGGTGACCGGGGCGTCGCGGTCGCCCAGCACCCGGTCGGTCGGCTGCAGCTCCAGCAGACTGGGCGCCGGCTGGTCGGCATCGGCCTCGGTCGTATCCGCATCGGCCGGCTGCGCTTCGGTGACGGTCGCCTCGGTTGTCGACCCTTCGTCGGCCGGCTCCGCCGCATCGTCCTGGGCGAAGGCCGGCATCAGCGCCAGGGCAATGGCGGCGCCGGCCACCCACGAGATATGATATGTCGTCATCCAGGAACCCCTATATGTTGATCAGGATAGCGCCGGGGCAGCGGCGCTGGCAAGGGTGCAGAGCGGCGGCGGCCGCCGCAACCATGACAGCATGCCGGCGTCAATTGGGCCAATTAAAGGCGCGTGAGCGCGGTCAATCGCCCGCCGCGGTCCGCCCGGCGAAGTGGCGGTTGAGCCGTGCCAGCGCGAGTTTCAGCGGGCTTTCGTCCATCGCTGCGACCGCGGCCGGCATCGCCGCCGCGGCCGGCGGCGCCGGCATGCGTCGTCGTGCGGCCCGTACCGGCGGGCCCGCCGTCGTCAGCGTCAGCCGGCCGATCGCGGCATGGCCGAACCAGCCGTTGATCCGTTCGATCAGTCGCGGCGCCTCGTGCTGGATGGCCACGGCCAGGCCGGGCGCGACCGCCAGCTGCAGGACGCCGGCATCGCTGCGGCCACGCGGGAAGCTCAGCTTCAGCGGCGCGGTGTGGGCCGCGAAATAGGGACCGACCACCTGCGCCCAGTCGACCAGCAGCTCCGCCCGGGTCAGGCCGCGCTTCTTCAGCGCCGGCGCCGCGACCCGCGCCACCAGCCGGCCGATCGGGCGGGCGCGGCCGCCGCGGCGATCCCCGGTGTCGTGCGGTTGGTTCGGCAAGGCTTTCCGGTGCTCCACGATGGCGGTTGCGCGCGCGGCGACACTAGCGCAACCGGCTTGACCGCGCAGCCGCGAATCGCCATGCCGGCGTGATGAGCGATCGCGAGCCCGCGCTGCCCGACGCCCCGGCCAGGCTGGCCGCGGCCCTGCTCGACTGGTACGACGCACACGGCCGCGACCTGCCCTGGCGCGCCCCGGCCTGGCGCCAGCCCGATCCCTATCGCGTCTGGCTCAGCGAGATCATGCTGCAGCAGACCACCGTGGCGGCGGTGAAGCCCTATTTCGAGGCGTTCCTGGACCGCTGGCCGACGGTCGAGGCGCTCGCCGACGCGCCGTCGGAGGCGGTGATGGCGGCCTGGGCCGGGCTCGGCTACTACGCCCGCGCGCGCAATCTGCACGCCTGCGCCAAGGCCGTCGCCGCCGCGCATGGCGGCGTCTTTCCCGACAGCGAGGACGGTCTGCGGGCGCTGCCAGGCGTCGGCACCTATACCGCCGCCGCCATCGCGGCGATCGCTTTCGACCGGCCGGCGGCGGTGGTCGACGGCAATGTCGAGCGGGTGATCGCGCGGCTGGTCGACCTCGACCGGCCGCTGCCTGGCGCCAAGCGCACGGTGGCGCGGCTGGTGGCGGCGATGGTGCCCGCCGGCCGGCCGGGCGATTTCGCGCAGGCGACCATGGATCTCGGCGCGACCGTCTGCACGCCGCGCGCGCCGGCCTGCGGCCTGTGCCCGTGGATGCGGGCCTGCCGGGCCAGAGCCGCCGGCACCGTCGGCGACCGGCCGGTGAAGGCGGCGAGGAAGGCGAGGCCGCAGCGGCACGGCGTCGCCTTCTGGCTGGTGCGCGACGGCCATGTACTGCTGGTCCGCCGGCCGGCCCGCGGCTCGGCGGCATGCTCGGCCTGCCCGGCACCGAGTGGCGGACGCGGCCGTGGCCGGCGGCGGAGGCGATGCGGGCCGCGCCGGCTCCTGGCGGACTGGCAGCCGCTCGGCGCCGGCGTCCGCCACGGCTTCACCCACTTCGAGCTGACGCTGGCCCTGTGGTCCGGCACGGCCTCCGCCGACGCGGCGATCGCGCCGGGCGACTGGGTCCCGCTGGACCGGGTGCTGGACGCCGGCCTGCCGTCGGTGATGGCGAAGGCGGCGCGGCTGGCGCTGTCGGGCGCTTGACCTGCGGCGCCGGCTGGCGCATGCAGCGGGCCGGACCTCGCATCCCGCATCGTTCCCGGAGCGCCTCATGCAGCTTGTTGCCGGCCTGGCCGACATCGCCGACCGATTCGACGGCTATGTCATCGACCTGTGGGGCGTGATCCACGACGGCGCCCGGCCCTTCCCGGGCGCGGTCGACGCGCTGCAGCGGCTGATCGGGTCGGACCGCAGGGTCTGCCTGCTGTCTAACGCGCCGCGCCGCTCCGACCACCTGGTCGAGCGGCTGCGCGAGATGGGTGTGCCCGACGGCGCCTACAATCACCTGCTGTCGTCCGGCGAGGCGACCTGGCGCGCGTTGCGCGAGCGGCCGGACGACGCCCACAGGGCACTCGGCCAGCGCTGCTTCATGATCGGCCCGGACTACAATGCCGGCATCATGCCCGACGGCGACGGCGTCACCGTGGTCGACAGCCTGGAGGACGCCGACTTCGCGGTAGTCACCGCCTGGGGCGGCACCGGCGCCAGCCTCGAAAGCTATCTGGGCCTGCTGGAGCGGATGGCGATCCGCGGCATGGTCATGGTCTGCGGCAACCCGGACCTGGAGGTGATCCAGAACGGCGAGCGCCATTTCTGCGCCGGCGCGCTGGGCGCGCTGTACGAACGCATGGACGGCACCGTGCTCTATCACGGCAAGCCGCACCGCGGCGTCTACGACGCTGCGCTGGAGCTGCTCGGCGTGGCCGACCGCAGCCGTGTCGCCGGCATCGGCGACAGCTTCACCACCGACATTCCCGGCGCGCGCGGCGCCGGCATCGCGCCGGTGCTGGTCGCCGACGGCATCCATGGCGAGGCGCTGGGCCTCGACGACGGCGGGCCGGTCGCGCTCGACCGCGTGCAGGCGCTGGCCGACGTCCACCATGTCGCGCCCGACTGGGTGATGCGCCGCTTCGTCTGGAACTGAGACCCGGCCGTTCGCTGCGCCGGCAGCTATTCCGCGGCTGCGCCGGCCAGGGCCTCGCGGCGCGGGCGCTGCCAGATCGCGATCGGCTCGGTGCGGCCGCGCAGGCTGATGCGGTCGCCGGGCACGAAGCCCTCGGTCAGCGCGGGATCGACGCCCTGGGCGCGCGCCGCCGCCATCAGCTCCTCGCTGACCACGATCTCGGCATGGCGCTGGCGGGTCAGCGATTCGAGACGGCTGGCGACGTTGACCGTGTCGCCGATGACGGCGAACTCCAGCCGCTGCTCGCCGCCGATGTCGCCCATCACCACCGGGCCGTAGTGCACGCCGACGCCGACGCTGACCGGCGGCGCGCCGGCGTCGATCAGCTGCCGGTTCCATTCGTGCACCGCCTCCTGGATCGCCACGGCGCAGGTCAGGGCGTTGGCGGCGTCGCGCGGGCCGGCCCGCGGCGTGCCGAAGGTCGCCATCACCGCGTCGCCGATATACTTGTCCAGCGTGCCGTCGTGGCGGAACACGGCCGCATCCATGCGGCGGTGGAAGGCGCGCAGAAAACGCATGGTCGCGGCGGCGCCCATGCCCTCGCAGCGCTTGGTGAAGCCGACGATGTCGACGAACAGCACCGCGGCGTCGTGCTCGGCGATCTCGCTGAGGTTGTGGCTGTCGCGGGCCAGCTCCTCCACCAGGGCCGGCGCGAAATAGCGCGCCAGGTTCAGCCGCGCCCGCTCCGAGCGCAGCCGCTCGATCATCAGCCGGCGCGCGCGCCAGGCCGAGCCGGCCAGCACGCCGGTCACCACCAGGATCACCAGCGTTTCCTCGATGTGGCGGCCGAGGTTGACGAAATTCGGCTGGTAGACGAAGGACAGGTCGGCCCAATTCTCGATCGCCGGATCGACGAACACCTGGGCGAAGGCGTCGTCGTTGACCGCCAGCACCAGCAGCGCCGTGCCGATCCATGCCGCCGCCGCGATCACGCCGGCCCAGATCACCAGCCACGGCGCCAGGGTCAGCGCGGTCGAGGCCAGGAACACGAACAGATAGACCATCGGCGTGAAGCGCAGCATGTCCGTCATCGGGATTTCCATCGCCGCGAACGGATTGGGCGTCATCAGCACGACCACGCACATGATCGCCTCGATGCCGGCATAGCCATAGGCGATCCAGTCGCGGAACCAGGCCCGGCGGCTGATCGCGATCAGGCTCAGGGCCATCGCCGAGAAGACGGCGATGGTACCCAGGAACCAGAACGCCTCCGGGAACGGGTTCTCGGCCGCCAGCCACAGCGCGATGACGCCGTAGGCCAGCAGCTTGGCGCGGCACCACAGCCGCACCCCGTCGCGTTCGGCCGCGCGCAGCAGGGCCCGGCCGCCCTTATAGCCGGCGGCGGGGTCTTCAGGCTGAAAGACGCTCATCGCCGCCACCCGGTCCGCGCCTGCCGGCGCGGATCCGGCCGGTCGCCTGTGATGCCCGCACTGGCCGTTTTCCCCGTGACCGTCATATGAAGGCTAGAATAGGGACGCCGCATGCGCCGACCAAGGAGTTCATGCCAGGGAATGTGCCGTTGAACCCGCCCTCCCCGCCGCCGCTGGGCGGCCCCGCCGGAACCCCGCCGAAACGCTCGCACTGGGCCACACTGCGCACGCTGGCCCCGTTCCTGTGGCCCGGCCCCGCGGTCGAGGGCGCGCGCGGCATGCGGCTGCGCGTGATGGCGGCGCTGGCCTGCCTGGTCGCCGCCAAGCTGCTGACCGTCTACACGCCGATCCTGCTGGCCGGCGCGGTCGACGCGCTGACGTCGATGGAGGAGACGCGGGCGGAGGACGCCGCCGGGCTCGACGCCGGCACGGTCGCCGCCGCGATCCCGCTGGCGCTGAGCATCGGCTACGGGCTGGCGCGGCTGGGCTCGATCCTGTTCGGCGAGCTGCGCGGCGCGATCTTCGCCCGCGTCACCCTGCGCGCCATGCGCACCGTCGCGTTGCGCACCTTCGGCCATCTGCACGCGCTGTCGCTGCGTTTCCACCTGGAACGGCGCACCGGCGGGCTGAGCCGGGTGATCGAGCGCGGCACCAACGGCATCGAGTTCCTGCTCGACTTCATGCTGTTCAACGTGCTGCCGACGCTGCTGGAGATCGTGCTGGTCTGCGCGATCCTGTGGGCACTGTTCGATTTCTGGTTCGCCGCGGTCACCTTCGTCTCGGTTTCCGGTTACATCGCGTTCACGCTGGTGGTCACCGAGCGCCGCCTGAAGCACCGGCGCGAGATGAACGACCGCGACACCGAGGCCAACACCAAGGCGGTCGACAGCCTGCTGAACTTCGAGACGGTGAAGTATTTCGGCGCCGAGGCGCACGAGGCGGCGCGCTACGACGTGGCGATGCGCGGCTACGAGGAAGCCGCGGTTCGGGCGAAGGTGTCGCTCGCCTTCCTCAACGTCGGCCAGGCCGCGATCATCGCCGGCGGGCTGACTCTGATCATGGTGATGGCCGCCAACGGGGCCGCGGCGGGGACCATGACGGTCGGCGACTTCGTGATGGTCAACACCTACCTCTTGCAGCTGTACATGCCGCTGAACTTCCTCGGCTTCGTCTATCGCGAGATCAAGCGCTCGCTGGTCGACATGGAAGACATGTTCGCGCTGCTGCGGACCAATGCGGAGGTGGCCGACCGGCCCGGCGCCGTGCCGCTGGCAGTGGCGGGCGGTGCCATCGCCTTCGACCATGTCTCGTTCGGATACGACCCGCGCCGGCCGATCCTGAAGGACCTGTCGTTCGCCGCCGCGCCCGGCACGATGGTGGCGATCGTCGGGGCCAGCGGCGCCGGCAAGTCGACCATCGGCCGGCTGCTGTTCCGCTTCTACGACGTCGACGACGGCGCCATCCGCGTCGACGGACAGGACATCCGCGACGTCACCCAGGAATCGCTGCGCGCCGCGCTGGGGGTGGTGCCGCAGGACACGGTGATGTTCAACGACACCATCCACTACAACATCCAGTATGGCCGGCCTTCGGCCAGCGAGGCCGAGATCGAAAATGCGGCGCGGATGGCGCGCATTCACGAATTCATAACTACGTTGCCCGACGGTTACGCCACGACGGTGGGAGAGCGCGGTTTGAAGCTTTCGGGCGGCGAGAAGCAGCGGGTGGCGATCGCACGGGCGATCCTGAAGGATCCGCCGATCATGCTGTTCGACGAGGCGACCTCGGCGCTGGATTCCACCACCGAGAAGGCGATCCAGGCCAGCCTGGCCGCGGTCGCCGCCAACCGCACCACGCTGGTGATCGCCCATCGCCTGTCCACCGTGGTCAACGCCGACGAGATCATCGTCATGGACGACGGCCAGGTCGTCGAGCGCGGGCGCCACGCCACGCTGCTCGCCCGCGGCGGCGTCTATGCGGCGATGTGGGCGAAACAGCAGTCGGGTGAGGACGGGGCCGCCCCGCCCGCCCGCGAAAATGCCGAGGAGCCGGCCGATGCCGTCTGACCAGAACAAGCCCACCCATTCCGGCGCCGGGTCGCGCAAGCCGCGCGGCCGCGCGGTCCTGCTGGCCCACGCCATGGCACAGCGCGAGAACCGGCTATTCGCCGAGCGCCGGGCCGCGCCGGACCGTTCCGGCGAGGATGCGGAGCACGAAGCCGCCGCCGACCGGCGCGCTGCCCCGGGCCCTGTGCGGCAGCCGCGGCGCGACGCCGCCGAACGACCGGCACCGAGCGGGCTCGACGCCATGATCGCGAAGGCGCTGGGGCCGGACGCCCGCGGCCATGTCAAGGGCGGCGCGTTCGACCGCGAGTCGGCGCTGACCGACCTGATCGCGCGGACGCAGAGCCGGCTTGCCGCCGGCACCGCCGCCGAATCGCGCCGCCCGGCGCCAACGGCTGCGCCGGAGCCGGCGATGCCGCCGGCCGGCCGCGAGCGCGAGGCGATGATCGCGGCGGCGATGCGGATGCATCGCAGCCAGCAGACCGTGTTCGACGGCCTCAGCCTGCGCGACCGGGCGCGGCTGCGCGCCACGGCCGAGGCCCTGCTCGACCGGAAGGCGGTTGGCGCGAAATAGGCCGGCGCCGCGGGTCGCGGCCCGCCGCAGCGCCCTTGACCTCGCCGGACGGCGCCCGTATAAGGCCCGCTCTTTCCGCGCGGTATCGTGTTGGATCACGCCGCCCGTTTGTCGGTCGGCCGCAATTCTCGTGTTTGGAGCGTTCGCCATGGCGCGCAAGTGCATCATCACCGGCAAGGGCGTGCAGTCCGGCAACAACGTCAGCCACGCCAACAACAAGACCCGGCGGCGGTTCCTGCCGAACCTGCAGCAGGCCAGCCTGATGTCGGAGACGCTGGGCGAGAGCGTGCGGATCCGGCTGTCGACCCGCGCGATCCGTACGGTCGAACACCGCGGCGGGCTCGACGCCTATCTGCTCGGCACCGCGCCGACCCGGCTGCCGGCCGACCTGCGCAAGCTGCGCAAGCGGGTCGAGGAAGCCAAGGCCGCCGGCGCCGACGTGAAGTTGGCCGGGGCCTGACCCGAGCCGGCCGGGCAGGCGGGCACGCCCCGCTGCCCTGAGGCCACCGCAAAGCCATCGACATGGACGCGATCGATCCGTCGCACTGGGTCGCCGCGCTGAATGCGCTGCCGCCGGAGGTGATCTGGATCGCGCAGCTGCTGGCATGCTTCGGCGGAATCCTGCTGTTCCTGCGGCTGTTCGGGCCGGCCGGGCTGTGCGTGTTCATGCTGCTGGCCGTGATCGGCGCCAACATCCAGGTGCTCAAGGTCGTCGACTTCGCCGTGATGCCGGACCCGGTGGCGCTGGGCACCGTGCTGTTCGCCTCGTCCTATCTGTGCACCGACATCCTGGCGGAATATTACGGCCGGCACTGGGCGCACCGGGCGGTATGGATCGGCTTCTTCGGACTGCTGTTCTTCATCCTGTTCATGTTCTTCGGCATGGGCTTCGCGCCCTTGACGCCCGAGGTGGCGGCGGCGACCGGCAACGAATGGGCGCTGGGCATGCAGGACCACCTGGCCGCGGTGTTCACACCGGCGCCGGTGTTCTTCATCGCCGGCATGGCCGCCTATCTGACCAGCCAGTTCCACGACGTGTGGATGTACCGCCTGATCCGGCGGCTGACCGGCGGGCGCATGCTGTACCTGCGCAACAACGTGTCGACCATCCTGTCCGCCCTGATCGACAACACGGTATTCTCGCTGCTGGCCTGGATCGTGCTGCCGGCCGAGCCGCTGCCGCTGGACACGGTGATCTGGACCTACATTTTCGGCACCTGGGTGCTGCGGGTGGCGGTGGCGCTGCTGGACACGCCGTTCATCTATGCCGCGCGCTGGTGCCTGCCGCCGGCCGACCGGGTGGCGGTGCGCGAAGGCGACCTGTGACGCCCGCCACCGACAGGTGGCGAAGTCGCGGCGCAGGGTCCATATTGGACAAGGTACGGCCGTATCAGAAGCCGGGCACGACAAGGGGAATTGGGGCGATGGCGCTGGCGGCGCGATTGCACGACGACGAGGCCGAGCAGGGTTTCGAGCGCCGGCTGGCCGCGATCGTCAGTCTCGATGTGGCCGGTTACAGCCGGCTGATGGCCCTGGACGAGGCCGACACCCTGAAGGCGCTGGACTGGACCCGCGCGCTGATCGAGCAGACGGCCGGCCGCCACGGCGGCCGGCTGGTCAACAGTGCCGGCGACGGCTTCCTGGTCGAATGCGGCAGCGCGGTCGCGGCGGTGCTGTGCGCCAGCGAGATCCAGGACGGCATGCAGGTGGTCAACCGCGAGCGCCGGGCCGACCGGCAGATGTGCCTGCGCGTCGGCATCAACATCGGCGACGTCATCCTGCGCGACGGCGACCTGTTCGGCGACGGCGTCAACATCGCGGCCCGGGTGCAGGCGCTGGCCGAGCCGGGCGGCATCTGCATCACCGCGGCGGTGCACGAGCAGATCGTGCACAAGCTGGACGTGGACTGCACCGACGATGGCCTGCACCAGGTCAAGAACATCGCGACACCGGTGCGCGTCTACCACCTGCGGCCGTCGACCGCGCGCGCCTTCTGGCGGCGCAAGCCGTGGGGCGGGCAGAGACCGGGCCGCGGCGGGCGCGGCGGTGCGCTGAGCCCGCACCCGCGGCTGAAAGTGCTGGCGATGGGGCTGATCCTGGGCCTGTTCGGCGGCCACCGCTTCACCGTCGGCCGGCGTGCGACCGGCGCGCTGCAGCTGGTCACGCTTGGCGGGCTGGCGCTGTGGTGGCTCTACGACATGGTCGAACTGGTCAGCGGCGATTTCACCGACGGCGAGGGCCGCCGCGTCGGCCAGTGGCTGGCCTGAGACCGACGGAACCGATCCGCTGACCGCCGCGACCGACTTCTCCTTCACCGTCACCGCGCGTGCGACCGGGCTGGACGGCTGGCCCGGCCGGGCGCGGCGCGGCCGGCTGGCGACCCCGCACGGCGTCATCGAGACGCCGGCGTTCATCTTCTGCGCCACCAAGGCGGCGATGAAGGCGGCGACCGTCGACCAGGTCAAGGCCGCCGGCAGCCAGATCATCCTGTCGAACACCTATCACCTGATGCTGCAGCCGGGCGCGGAGCTGGTCGCCCGGATGGGCGGGCTGCACCGCTTCACCGGCTGGGACGGGCCGATGCTGACCGACAGCGGCGGCTATCAGGTGTTCGCCATGGGCCACGGCTCGGTGGCGCAGGAGATCAAGGGCAACCGCCAGGCACCGCGCGACAGGAGCCTGCTGAAGATTACCGAGGAGGGGGCGGTGTTCCGCTCCTATATCGACGGCGCCGTCATCGCGCTGACGCCGGAGCGCTCGATCGAGATCCAGCACAGGCTCGGCGCCGACCTGATCGTGGTGTTCGACGAGTGCACCGCCTATCACGACGACCGCGACTACACCGCGCGCTCGATGCAGCTCAGCCACCGCTGGGCCGACCGCTGCATCGCCGCGTTCGACCGCCTCGGCGGGCCGGCGACGCAGCGGCTATACGGCGTGATCCAGGGCGGCATCTACGACGACCTGCGCCGCGAGGCGGTCGAGTTCGCCCTGTCGCGCGACCTGTTCGGCATCGCCGTCGGCGGGTGCCTGGGCGGCACCAAGGCGGAGATGACCGAAGTGGTCGGCCATGCCATGCGCGGGCTTGCCGACAGCGCGCGGCCGGTGCACCTGCTCGGCATCGGCGGCGTCGCCGACATCTGGCAGGGCATCGCCCGTGGGGTCGATACCTTCGACTGCGTCGCGCCCACCCGGGTGGCGCGCCACGGCGCAGCGCTGATCCGCCCGGCGCGGGCGGAGGCCGAGGGACTGAGGCCGGGCCAGGGCCACCTCAACCTGCGCAACGCCCGCTATCGCGACGACCCGCAGCCGTTGGACGCGGAGAGCGACTGCCCGATCTCGCAGCGCTACAGCCGCGCCTATATCCATCATCTGCTGAAGGCCGACGAGATCCTGGCGCAGACCCTGCTCACGGCGCACAACATCGCCTACATGAACCGCCTGATGCGCGACGTGCGCGGGGCGATCGAGCATGATCGGGTGGCGGAAGAGGCCGCGCGCTGGCTCGGCGTGCCAATGGACGCGGCAGCCGCCTAGCTGAACAGCGTGCCGACGGCCTTGAGCAGGGCGGAGGCGCCGCTGGCATCCTCGGCCAGCGCGATGTAGGTGGCCAGGGCGGCGATCAGGCCGGACAGCAGCAGCGCCTTGCCGGCGCCGCCGCGTTCCTCCAGCGCGATGCCATCCTCGCGCATGCGGCGCTGGATGCGCTCCAGGTCGGCGCTGCTGCGGATGCGGGCGCCGTCGCGCCGAGAACCGTAGTCGGAGTAGCTGGCCATCCTTACCTCTCCTTCTCTTCCCGCGGGACAGGTGGGGGCCGAATCCGGCGCAATCTGGGCGGGCCGTGAGCGCGATCACAGCCGCGCGGCGACACCGGCGGCAGGACCCCGACCACTGCCGCGAACGCGGGGCCGAACGCCGCGCTGCGCGGAAGCCGATCGGCGGCTATGCTGGGGGCCGGCAGCATTGCTGGGGGCGTAGCGATGGACGAAGCGGGCGAAGGGTTCGGCGGGCGGTGCAGGGCCATGGGGCGCCCGGTGGAGACGGCGATGCTGGGCGCGCTCGCCGATTCGGCACCCCTGGTCGGGCAGCCCGGCGCGCTCGCTGCCCGGCTGGAGCGGGACGGCTACCTTTTCCTGCGCGGCGCGGTCGCGCCGGCACTGGCCGATGCGGCCCGGCATGGCGTGTTCGGGCGGCTGGCGGAGATGGACGAAGTGGTCGATCCGGCTGGCGACACCCGCGCCACCGGCCGCTCGCGCCGCGCTGCACTGGCACCCGACAAGGGCGTCTTCTGGCAGGCGGTCAGCGAGCAGCCGGCGATGCGTGCGGTGACGCACGGGCCGGCGCTACGTGCGCTGATGAGCGAGATCCTGGGCGTGCCGGCGCGGCCGTTCGATTTCGTGTTCCTGCGCCCCGGCGTGACCGGCCGCCATACCGACATCCATTGCGACAAGCCGTTCTTCACCCGCGAGACCGAACGGGTGGTGACCTGCTGGATCGCGCTGGGTCCGGTGCCTGTGGAGCGCGGGCCGCTGTTTGTCGTCGAGGGTTCGCACCGCTGGCCCGACGTCAGGGCGGCGGTGGAGGGCTACGACGTCGCCCGCGACCGCCATCGCCGCAACGCGCTGACCGAGCATCCCGGCGATTTCGCGGCCGCGCGCGGCACTCGCCTGCTGACCGCGGACTTCCGGCCCGGCGATCTGGTCGTGTTCGCCATGTACCTGCTGCACGGCGCGTTCGAGAACCATGCGGCCGACGGCGGCGTGCGGCTGTCGTGCGACGTACGCTTCCAGCCCGAGGCCGATGCCTGCGACCCCCGCTATTTCGGTCCCCACCCGACCGGCACCACCGGTGCGGGCTATGGCGAGCTCAATGGTGCCAAGCCGCTGACGGAAGAGTGGCACCAGCGCTGAGGCTCTGGTTCAATGCGGACACGCCGACCGGTCGGCGCGGCGCGTCCCGCCGCGGGACGCCACGAACTGGAGGATAACATGAACCATCCCCCTGCCTGGACCCTGCGCGGCCTGCTGGCGGTCGTTCCCGCCCTGGCGCTGGCCGCGTGTGTCGGTGGCTCCTCGGGCGGCAGCGCGGGCGGCTCGACCGGCAGCGGCGCGAGCGGCGCCGGCTTCGTGCCGGGACAGACCGTGGAAGTGCTGTCGACCGGCGGCGTCACGCCGCCGCCGGGCCAGTGCGTGCCCAGCCAGCAGACCGCCTGGGTGACCGAGACGGCTTCGGTCGCCCTGGTCGGCCAGGCTTCGCTCGGCCCGGACAAGCAGCAGCTGGCCTGCGAGGTGGCGCTGCAGCAGCTGCAGTCGAGCGGCGAGCAGCGCTGCGCCACCAACTACAACAGCCCCGGCGTCTACCGGAACCCGGTGTTCCTGCCGGCAGCGCTGACGGCGTCGGCCTGCCGCTGCACCGAGACGGTGACCACCACGGACTGCGAGGTCTCGGCGACCGCGCAGTGCGGCTATGAGGCGATGACGACGCAGACCGTGCAGATCTGCGGCTGAGTCCCCGCCTCCGCCGGACCTGCATGCGAAAACGGGCAGCCGCCGGCTGCCCGTTTGTCGTTCGGAAGTCCGGCCAGCCGGCCGCCGGTCAGGTGCCCTGCGGCTCCGGCTCCGGGCCGATGCCCTTGCCGCCGGCCGCGCCCTTGCCGCTGGTCGGCACCGACGAGCGCGGCGGCGGCGGGGTCGCGGTTCCGCCCTTGCTGCCGTCGTCGCGGTGGATCGCCTCGCCGCGCAGCAGTGCGTGGACCTCGTCGCCGGACAGGGTCTCGTATTCGAGCAGTGCGTTGGCCAGCAGGTCGAGCTGGTCGCGATGGCCGGTCAGGATGTTCTCCGCCCGGCTCTGGCCGTCCTCGACGATGCGACGCACCTCCTCGTCGATGATCTTGGCGGTGGCGTCGGACACGTTCTTGGTCTGCGTCACCGAATGGCCGAGGAACACCTCCTCCTGATCGCCGGAGTAGCGCAGCGGCCCGAGCCGATCGGACATGCCCCATTCGGTGACCATCTTGCGGGCCAGGTTGGTCGCCTGGCGGATGTCGTCGGCGGCGCCGGTGGTGACCTTCTCCGAGCCGAAGACCAGGTTCTCCGCGACGCGGCCGCCGAACATCATCGCGATCTTCGACGTCACTTCCTGGAAGGTGTAGCCGTACTTGTCGCGCTCCGGCAGCATCATGGTCACGCCCAGCGCGCGGCCGCGCGGGATGATCGTCACCTTGTGCAGCGGGTCGCTCGCCTCCGAATGGATGCCGACCAGCGCGTGACCGGCCTCGTGATAGGCGGTCAGCGTCTTCTCCTCCTCGGTCATCACCATCGAGCGCCGCTCGGAGCCCATCATCACCTTGTCCTTGGCGGATTCGAAATCGGCCATGGTGACGAGGCGCTTGCCGCGGCGGGCGGCCATCAGGGCGGCCTCGTTGACCAGGTTGGCCAAGTCGGCGCCGGAGAAGCCGGGCGTGCCGCGGGCGATCACCTTCGGATCGACGTCCGGGCCCAGCGGCACCTTGCGCATGTGGACCTTGAGGATCTGCTCGCGGCCCAGGATGTCCGGGTTGGGCACCACGATCTGGCGGTCGAAGCGGCCGGGCCGCAGCAGCGCCGGGTCGAGCACGTCCGGCCGGTTGGTGGCGGCGATCAGGATCACGCCCTCGTTGGACTCGAAGCCGTCCATCTCGACCAGAAGCTGGTTCAGCGTCTGCTCGCGCTCGTCGTTGCCGCCGCCCAGGCCGGCGCCGCGATGGCGGCCGACCGCGTCGATCTCGTCGATGAAGATGATGCAGGGCGCGTTCTTCTTGCCCTGCTCGAACATGTCGCGCACCCGGCTGGCGCCGACGCCGACGAACATCTCGACGAAGTCCGAGCCGGAGATGGTGAAGAACGGCACGTTGGCCTCGCCGGCGATGGCGCGCGCCAGCAGCGTCTTGCCGGTGCCGGGCGGGCCGACCAGCAGCGCGCCTTTCGGGATCTTGCCGCCGAGGCGCTGGAACTTCTGCGGGTCGCGGAGATACTCGACGATCTCCTCCAGCTCCTCCTTCGCCTCCTCGACGCCGGCGACGTCGTCGAAGGTGACGCGGCCCACCTTCTCGGTCAGCAGGCGGGCGCGCGACTTGCCGAAGCCCATCGCCCGGCCGCCGCCGGACTGCATCTGGCGCATGAAGAAGATCCACACGCCGATCAGGATGATGAACGGCAGCCACGAGGCGAGGATCGACAGCAGCGGGTGCATGCCCTCCTCGGGCGGCTTCACGGTGAAGCGCACGCCGTTGTCGGTCAGCCGCCCGACCAGGCCGGGATCGTCCGGCGCATAGGTCTGGAAGGTGGCGCCCTGGGCGAACTGGCCGGTGATGGTCTGGCCCTCGATCTCGACGTCGCTGACCTGGCCCTGGTCGACCGCGGTGACGAAGTCCGAGTAGGGGATTGTGCGTTGCGCGGTTCTGCTGCCTGAGCCGCTGAACAGGTTGAACAGGGCCAGGAACAGGAGCCCGATGATCACCCAGACCAGGATGGTCTTACCGAAGTTGTTCAAGTGCCTGACCTTCCTCCGCCATCCTGCGGCACGCCGATTGCGCGTGCCGCGGTCCGGCCGCTGCGGGCGCCTAGGCGCCGATGTCATCCACCCCGAATTGCGCGCCACCATTCTGCGCCCGCTGTCCTGGACCGATCGGGTCCGTCATTGGCCGGGGCGGGGAAAAGGCGACTTTCAGCGCAGAATAAAGCGCAGACGGGGCCTTGCGTCCAGCATTGAGGTGGGGGAGCCAGGCCGCGCCGTCAAGGACTCGCGCCACCGGCAGCGAGGGGCGCACCGGCACGGGGACCGATTCGACGGCGGCCCGGATCGCGTCGTCGGCCGGGTCGACGTCGCGCAGCGCCGCGATCGTCACCGCCGCGTCGGCCCGGCAATCCAATTCGCAATCGAAACGATCGTCCCAGCGCGCGCGTTCGCCCGGCGCGAGTGTCAGCGGCGGTGCGGCGGCGGCGGCCTCGCGGTGGACCAGCCACCCCTCCCGCCAGCGGCTGAGCTGGGCGCCGGCCAGGGTCGCTCCACCGGAGGCGGGGTCGGCGATCCGGTGCAGCCAATGCAGCATGCTTTCGCGCCGGGGCGGATGCGGCGCGGTGCCGACGGTCGCAACCAGCAGGCCGAGCCCGCGCGCGGCCAGGTCGCGATCGCCGGCAAGCAGCGACGGTCCGTCGACTTCGGCGAAGCCCAGGGGCGACAGCGTCACGCTGCGCGCCAGCAAACGGTCGATGTGGCGGTCGAGGATGCGCCGGCTGCGCCGCATCGCGCCGGCGGTGTGGGCGACCCGTTCGGCCAGGCGCGCGTCGTCGGCGGCGATGGCGGCCAGTGCCTGCCGCAGGCGGACGCGGTCGAAACGCCGGTCGCGGTTGCTGGGATCTTCGATCCAGGGCAGCCGGCGGGCGGCAAGGGTCGCCGCCATCCGGCCGGGCGGCAGGTCGAGCAGCGGCCGCAGGACGCGCACATGGCGGAACGCCTTCTCCGGCACGATGGCGGCAAGCCCGTGCACGCCGCTGCCGCGGGCCAGCCGCTGCAGCAGCGTTTCCACCTGGTCGTCGCGGTGGTGGGCCAGCAGCAGGTGCAGGATGCCGCGGTCGCGGCAGAACGCCTCCAGCAGGCCGAGCCGCAGCCCGCGGGCGGCGGCCTGCACGTTGCCGGCGGGGCCTGCCGCGTCGGCCGTGCCGGAAAGGATGGCGTGGGCGATGCCGGCCGCGGCCATCCACTGCGCGACCTGCCGCGCCTCGTCGGCCGCCTCGGGGCGCAGGCCGTGGTCGACCGTCACCGCGATCGCCGCGCCGTTGCGGGCCTGCGCCCAGGCGTGGGCGAGATGGGCGAGGCACAGACTGTCGGCGCCGCCGGACACGCCGACCGCGACAGTGGGCCGGCGCTCGAACGGCGCGAAGCGGCCCATCAGGGCCGCGAACTCGTCGGGCTGGATTTCGGACGCCATCGGCCGCCTGCGGTCGGCCCGGGCCGCCGGGTCAGTTGCAGCCGGCGCTGATCCGGGCCTGGTCGGCGCGCTGCTGCACGTTGATCGGCGCGCTGGGGAAGTCGCTGCGCAGCTTGTTCAGCGTGGCGCAGGCGTCCGGCGCCCGGCCCAGCTCGATCAGCGCCAGACTCAGCTTCAGCAGCGTGTCGGCCGCCTTGTAGCCGGCCGGGTAGTTGGCGAAACCGGCCGCATAGGTCTCCGCCGCGCGCTGGTAGTCGGCCCGGTCGTAGTAGATCTCGCCCAGCCAGAAGAATGCGCTGCTGGACAGCGGATGGTTGGGATTGGCGCTGATGAAGGTGCGCAGGGCCGCGTCCGCGTTGGCGTAGTCGCGGTTGTCCAGCATGGCGCGGATGGCCTGGAACTCCGCCTCCGGCGTGCCGGGCGCGGCGCTGCCGCCGGTCCCGTTCGACAGGGTGGGCGGCGTGACGCCGGTCGTGCTGCCGGTCGTACCCAGCGCTGGCGTTTCCAGCCGCGGCGGCGTCTGCGGCGTCTGCGGGGCGGGACTACTGCCGCCGGTCACGCCCGAGGGCGCGCCGCCGAGCTCGCTGAAGCGGAAATCGACGTCGCGCGACAGCAGCTCGACCCGGCTGTTGAGCTCGCGCACCTGATAGTCGAGCTGCTCGACCCGGTTGGTCAGCGCCAGCATCTGGGTCTCGAGAGCATTCAGCCGGTCGAGCACCAGCGCGACGGCGCCGGAGTCCTGGGCCGCGGCCGGGGCGGCGAATGTCAGAGCGATCCCGGCGGCGAGCGCCGGGATCCTGCCAAAAGCGACGATGCGGTTGCGCATGCCTCCCCTCCCGGCTGTGCGCGGCCCGGATCCCTCGTCAGTTGACGACGGCAACGGCGCGGCGGTTCTGCTGCCAGGACACCTCGCTGGAACCCGGCACCGCCGGGCGCTCCTTGCCGTAGCTGATGGTGGCGATCCGGGCGCCGCTGACCCCGAGCGCGATCAGGTAGTCGCGGACGGAATTGGCGCGGCGATCGCCCAGCGCCAGGTTGTATTCGCGGGTGCCGCGCTCGTCGGCATGGCCTTCCAGCGTGATGTTGACGTTGGGATACTGCTGCAGCCAGGCGGCCCAGCGATCCACCGTCGCCCGCGCGTCCGGACGCAGGTTGTACTGGTCGGTATCGAAGAACACGCGGTCGCCGATCGTCTGGTTCAGGTCGCCTTGCGTGCCGGGGACGGGCCCGGTGGTCGAGACCGGGGTCACTCCGGTCGAGCCCTGGGCCGCCGTGCTGGCGTCGTCGGACGAGCAGGCCGCCACCAGCAGCAACGCGGCTACCGCGGCCAGAGCCTTCATTCGCATGGCGTGAACTCCCCTTGTTTTTGCAACGGTGCCAGGACCTCGACGCCCCTGCGTCTTTGCGTCAGCCGCCGTCGTCACGCGAACAGCCACTCAAACTGTGTCAAAAAAATGAGCCGGCGGCGCACTTCTTCGACGGGGTGCCAGTGGCACCGGTAAAACAACATCAAGATTCCAGCCGAGTCCTGCGACTCGTCCGTTGCGCCCTTATAGGAACAGCGCGACGCGCTGGCAAGCGGCTGCCAGGGGCTGAAACGGACCGCGACGATGACGTTTCCGTCATGCGCCGCGCCGGGTTCGGCGGGCTGCGCTCAGACCCAGCCGCCGTCGACGATGTAGCTCTGGTTGGTCATCGCGCTGGAGTCCTCGGAGGCAAAGAACAGGACCACGCGGGCGATGTCGGCCGGCTGCAGCTTGCGCTTCAGGCACTGGCGCCGCATCAGCTCCTCGACGCCTTCCGGGGTCAGCCACTTCTCGATCTGGCGCTGGGTCATGATCCACCCCGGCGCGATCGAGTTGACGCGGATGTTGAATTCGCCGAGATCGCGGGCCAGCGACCGGGTCAGGCCAAGGTTGGCCGACTTGGCGGCTGTGTATGCGGCCATGCCGCCCTGGCCGATCATCCAGCTGGTCGAGCCGAAGTTGATGATCGAGCCGCCGCCGGCGGCCTTCATGCCCTCGGCCACAGCCTGGGCGGCGAAAAACTGGTGACGCAGGTTCACGTCGAACCGTTCGTCCCAGTATTCCGGCGTGACGTCCTCCAGCTTGTGGCGTTCATCGTGCGCGGCGTTGTTGACGAGCACGGTGATGGTGCCGAGCGTCGCCGCGACCTCGGCGATGGCCGCGCGCAAGGCCGCGATATCGCGCACGTCGCACGGCAGGAAGAGCGGCTTGCGGTGGCCGTCGGCCGCGATCCGGTCGACCAGGGCGCGCGACGGCGCTTCCGCGATGTCGACGAAGGCGACCGCCGAGCCCTGGGCACAGAAATGCTCGACGAGCGAGGCGCCGATTCCCATGCCGCCGCCTGTGATGAACACGACCTTGTCGCGCAGGCAGGGATAGACGGTGGTGGTCATCGGCATGGACATCGGCGGCCTCCCGCTGGTTGTTGTTCCGGCGCGTGCGCCGCGCCGGATCAATGCACCAGGGGACGACCGCCGATCAAGGGGTCGCGGCGCGTCCGGTCGCCGCGATCAGGCGGCGGCCTTCGCCTGCAGGTAGCCCAGCATGTTCGGGGCGTCGCTGACGGCGAACGGATCGCCCGGCGCATCGATGTCCTCGACGAACATCTTCTCGATCACGCCGTCGCGGACCAGCATCGAATAGCGCCAGGACCGCTCGCCGAAGCCGAGATCGTCCTTGTTCACCAGCATGCCCATGCCGCGTGTGAAGTGCCCGCTGCCGTCCGGCAGCATGGTCACCTCGTCGTCGATGCCCTGGTCCTTGGCCCAGGCGTTCATCACGAAGCTGTCGTTGACCGACAGGCAGTAGATCGCGTCGACGCCGGCCTGCCGGAGGGCCTGGGCGCCGACCATGTAGCCGGGCAGGTGGGTGGACGAGCAGGTCGGGGTGAATGCCCCGGGCAGGGCGAAGACCACAACGGTCTTGTCCCTGAACAGCTGCTCGGTGGTCCAGTCCTGCCACTGGCCGTCGACGCGGACCTTGAACGTGACCTGCGGGACGCGGTCGCCGGGTTGCTTCATGTCGTCTCTCCTTCCGTTTTTCCGTCCGAATTCGGGCGCGCTGCCGCCATTCCTCGCGGCAGCCTGTGCCAGAGATATGGGGCGAGCACGGCACAATTGCAACTTGGTATCATTCCAGAAATGTAACAGCCGGCCGGTGCGCGATGCCGTGTCGTGGGCGTTGGCGCGCTCCGCCGTCGCCCGGTCAGTGCAATGCCTGGCTCGCCGGCCTAGCCACCGGTGCGCTCAGCGCGATCGCGCGCGGGAAGCGCAGGCCCGCCACGCCGAGTTCGCGGCCGAGGTCTTCGAGGTGACGGCGCGCAATGCGCCGCGCGCCGGGCGCCAGCAGCCGGTCCAGGCGCGCCGTCGCCGGTGCCGGCCGGACTTCGCCACGCGCGTCGATCGCCTCGACCATGGCGCCGACCAGCCGGATCTCGTCCGGAAACACGCCGCAGCCGCCTTCGCCGATCAGGACCGGGCCGCGCGCGCCGGCCTGGATCGTCTCCAGCAGGCGCAGGAACGGCACCGTCGCGTCCGCCGCGCCAATCTTCGCGAAGGCCTGGCGGATGGTGGCCCAGCGCTCCGCCGCCGGAACCTCGTCGTTCACCCACATCCGCATCGCCCAGATCAGCATCTGTGCGCCGAAGGGCAGGTGGCAGAGATGCCATCGTTGCGGCTCCGCCAGGCCCCGGCCGGGCTCCGCTTCCATCGCTTCCGTTGCGTGATCCTGCATGACGACCGCTCTCCCCGGCGCCTGTCCGATGCGGCACATGATAAGCGGATTGTTTTTGCAATTGCAAATCATTTGCAGTTCGCGGGTTTTCTTTCCCATGGCGATCCGCGGATACAGACGCTGAGGCCGGCATAGGCCCAGGCCGCCGGATGCCGCACTGCGACCATGTTGCGGCTACGGAAATGGGCCTTGAATTGGTCTGACAACTTGACCATGCTCGGCTGTCGCCACAGGAGCGCCGACGATGGCCGCACCCGCAAATGTCCGCTCGCCGCGCGAGATCGCGGCCATGCTGAAGCCGATCAAGCTCGATTCGCGCGACATGCGCGTGCTGGCCGGCCTTGCCGAACTGGTGGTGCAGTCGGGCATGGCGCCGGGTGCGCGGTTCCCGGCCGAGCGGGTGGTGGCGGAGCGCCTCGGCGTGGGCCGGTCGACGGTGCGCGAGGCGCTGAAGCGGTGGGAGGCGCTGGGCATCGTCGAGCGGCGCAAGGGCAGCGGCACCTATCTGAAGACGCCGATCACGCCCGGCTCGCTGCACGTGCCGCTGACCGTGCAGATGGAGTCCGATGCGCTGCGCCGCACCCTGGAGGTGCGCCGGGCCCTGGAGCTGGAGGTGGTGCCGCTGGCCTGCGAGCGCGCGACCAATGCGGAGCTGGCCCGCGTCGCCGAGACTTATGCCGCGCTGGCCAAGGCGCACGACCGGTACGGCCCCTCGCCGAAGCAGGATCGCATCTTCCACCGGGCGATCTACGAGGCGGCCCACAACCCGATCTTCGGGCAGATCATCGAGCAGCTGCACGACGCCTTCGACGCGATCTTCGCGGCGCCGTTCGGCGACGCCGCCTTCGGCGACGACACCTATCCCATTCATGCCGACCTGTGCGCCGCCGTGCTGGCCCGCGATTGCGCGCGCGGCCGTGCGGCGGTGGAGGCGATCTTTGCGATTCTCGCCCGCGACCTGGACCGGATCAAGGCGCCATGACCCCCGATGACCCGCTAGCGGCTCCCACGTTCGACGGCGAAGGGCTGGGCACCCTGCTGGCGCACGACCCGCCGGGCATCTACGGCGCGGTGGTGCCGCCGATCGTGCAGACCTCACTGTTCACCTTCCCCTCCTACGCGGAGATGGAGGCGCGCTTCCACGGCCGCAGCAGCCGCCACATCTACAGCCGCGGCGACAACCCGACCGTGCAGGCGTTCGAGGAGAAGATTCGGGTGCTTGAGGGTGGCGAGGCGGCACGCGCGGTCTCGTCCGGCATGGCCGCCATCGCCTGTGCGGTGCTGGCAAATGTCGAGGCCGGCGATCGCATCGTGTGCGTGCGCGACGTCTATCCCGACGCGTTCAGGCTGTTCCGCCTGTTGCTGACCCGCTTCGGGGTCCGGGTCGACTTCGTCGATGGCGGCGATCCGGCCGCCATCGAGGCGGCGGCCCCGGGCGCCAAGCTGATCTACCTCGAGAATCCGACCAGCCTGACCTTCCGGACCCAGGACCTGGCCGCGATGGTCGCCATCGCCCGCCGCCACGGTCTGGTCAGCGTGATCGACAACAGCTGGGCAACACCGGTGTTCCAGCGGCCGCTGGCGCACGGCGTCGACATCGTCGTGCATTCGGCCAGCAAGTACATCTCCGGCCACAGCGACACCATCGCCGGCGTGATCGTGACCTCGGCCGCCCACATGGCCCGCATCATGACGCTGACCTATCCGGTGCTGGGACCGAAGCTGGCGCCGTTCGAGGGATGGCTGCTGCTGCGCGGCCTGCGCACATTGGACCTGCGCATGCGCCGGCACCAGGCCAGCACCGCGACGATCGTCGAGCGGCTGCGCGCCTCGCCGCATGTCGAGGCCGTGCATTGGCCCGGCCCGGATGGCTGCGGCACCCTGACCGGCGCATCTGGGCTGTTCGGGGTCACGCTTGCCGCGCATGTCGACATTGCGCGCTTCTGCGACGCGCTGCGCCTGTTCCGCCTCGGCATCAGCTGGGGCGGGCACGAAAGCCTCGCCTTCCCGGCGCGCATCGGGCTGACGATCCCGAACGCACCGGCCAACTCTCTTGTCGAGTTTGGCGTGCCGGACCGGCTGGTGCGCCTCAATGTCGGCCTCGAGGAGGCCGACGACCTGTGGGCCGACCTGGACCAGGCGCTGGCACAAGCGGCCACCGGTCCGGCCCGTTCCGAAGCGAGAACCAAGGAGGGAGAGCTGCAATGAAACGGATGCTGCTGGCCGGGGTATTCGCCGCGGCCGCGTGCGGCTCGGCGCAGGCCGAGACCACGCTGACCCTGGTGGAGGTGATCACCAGCCCGCAACGCACCGAGCTGCTGCAGGGCATGGTCGACAAGTTCGAGGCCGCCAACCCGGACGTGTCGGTCGAGATCATCTCGCTGCCCTGGGGCCAGGCGTTCGAGAAGCTGGCGACGATGGTGCAGGGCGGCCAGGCCATCGACGTGGTCGAGATGCCGGAGCGCTGGATGTCGCTCTATGCCGGCAACGGCCAGCTGGAGAGCCTGGAGCCCTATCTCGCCGCCTGGGACGGCACCGGCGAGATCAACGACACCGCGATGGGCTTCGGCCGCGTGGTCGGCGACACCGCCTACATGATCCCCTATGGCTTCTACCTGCGCGCGCTGTTCTACAACAAGACGCTGTTCGCAGCCGCCGGCCTGGACGGCCCGCCCGAGACCTGGGACGAGTTCAAGGCCGACGCGGCCGCGATCTCGGCGCTCGGCGACGGCAAGTACGGCTATTGCCTGCGCGGCGGCCCGGGCGGCACCACCGGCTGGCTGCTGGCGATGACGGCGATGGAGGGCTCCGGCCGCTGGTTCGACGACGACGGCCGCTCGATCTTCTACAGCGACGCCGCCAAGGCGGGCGCCCAGCTGCTGGTCGACGTCTACACCAGCGGCGGTGCCCCGCGCGATTCGGTGAACTGGGGCTTCAACGAGATCGTCGCCGGCTTCTATTCCGGCACCTGCGCGATGCTGGACCAGGACCCGGACGCGCTGATCGCCGTGTCCGAGTACATGAATGCCGAGGACTTCGCGGTCGCTCCGCTGCCGCTCGGTCCCGGCGGCAAGGCCTATCCGTCGATCGGCTACGCCGGCTGGGCGATGTTCGCCAGCTCCGAGCACAAGGACGACGCGTTCGCGCTGATCTCGCACCTGTCGAGCCGCGACTCCAACCTGGAATGGGCCAAGTTCGTCGGGGTCATCCCGATCCACAAGGGCGCCGAGCAGGATCCGTTTTTCCAGACCGAGCAGTTCGCGGGCTGGTTCACCGAGATGAACGACCCGCGCTGGCAGCCGCTGCCCTATCCGGCGCATCTGGAGGAGTACGCCTATTTCGCCGACGTGCTGTCGATCCAGACCGGGCAGGAGATGCTGCTGGGCCAGCGCACGGTGGACGACGTCGTCACCGAATGGGCCGACTACCTGACCGCCGCCCAGCAGAAATGGCTGGCGGAACAGTAGTCGCCTCTGTCGCCGCGGCGTCCGACTCTGGCCGAAGGACGCCGCGGCGACGCGATCTCGGCGCGGCCCTCGAACCCTGGACCTACCTCGCTCCGTCGCTGGTGCTGATCGGCGCGGTGATGTTCGTGCCGCTCGCGGTCGGGCTGTCGTTCGCCTTCCGCAATCTCGAGCTGCTGAACCCGTTCGAGCAGGGCTGGGCCGGCACCGCCCATTTCGAGAAGCTGGTCGCCGACCGTCATTTCTGGACGGCGGCGACCAACACCCTGTGGTGGACCTTCGCCTCGCTGGCGTTGCAGTTTCTGTTCGGCCTCGGCCTTGCGCTGCTGCTGAACCGGCCGTTCGCCGGCCGCAGGCTGATCCAGGCGCTGGTGTTCCTGCCCTGGGCGGTGCCGACTTTCCTGTCCGGCCTGAACTGGGCCTGGCTGTTCAACCCGGTGATCGGTCCGCTGCCGCACTGGATGGCCGGCCTCGGCATGCTCGACCAGCCCTACAACATCCTCAGCGACCCGGCGCTGGCGATGTGGGGCCCGATCGTGGCCAATGTCTGGTTCGGCATCCCGTTCTTCGCCATCACCCTGCTGGCCGCCCTGCAGGCCATTCCCGGCGAGCTGTACGAAGCCGCGGCGATCGACGGCGCCGCGCCGTGGCAGCGCTTCTTCCGCGTCACCCTGCCGTTCCTGGCGCCGATGATCGCGATCACCGTGATGCTGCGCACGATCTGGATCGCCAACTTCGCCGACCTGATCGTGGTGATGACCAACGGCGGGCCGGCGCACGCCACCGAGACCATATCCAGCTATATCTTCACCACCGCCTACAAGGGTCTCGACTTCGGCTACGCGTCGGCGGTGGCGACGGTGCTGCTGCTGCTGCTGCTCGCCTATGCGGCGCTGCTGTTGCGCATCCGCCGCGCCATTCCCGCGGTGGCGTGAGCGGCCGGCGATGGGAGCGGCGTCATGATCGTGCAGCGGGGCGGAACGGCGGCGACGCTGGGGCGCGGCATCGGCCATTATGCGGCGCTGGCCGGCTATGTGCTGTTCGCGCTGTTCCCGCTCTATTGGCTGGTCAAGATCGCGGTGACGCCGGACTCGCTGATGTACAGCGAAGGCGTGCCGCTGTGGCCGTCGGCGACCACGCTGGCCAATTTCGAGCGGGTGCTGACCCAGTCCGACTTCCCGCTGTTCTTCCGCAACTCGCTGGTCGTCTCGCTGTCGACGGCGGCCGTCGTCACCGTGGTGGCCGCCTGCGCCGGCTATGCCTTCTCGCGCTTCCGGTTCCGCGGCAAGATGGCGATCGCCTTCGTGATGCTGCTGACCCAGATGTTCCCGCTGGTCATGCTGATCGCGCCGATCTACCGGCTGCTGGCGCCGCTGGGGCTGCAGGACAGCCTGGCCGGGCTGATCGTGGTCTACGCCGCCTTCAACGTGCCGTTCGCCACCTTCCTGATGCAGTCGTTCTTCGAGGGGATCCCGAAGGACCTGGAGCAGGCGGCGATGATCGACGGCTGCACCCGCGCCGGTGCGCTGCGGCGCGTCGTGCTGCCGCTGACGCTGCCGGGCATGGCGGCGACGCTCGGCTTCGTTTTCATCGCGGCGTGGAGCGAGCTGCTGTTCGCCCTGATGCTGATCAACAGCAACGACCAGATGACATTTCCGGTCGGGCTGCTGAACTTCGTCTCGAAGTTCGCGGTCGACTGGGGCCAGATGATGGCCGCCGGCGTGCTCGCCCTGATTCCGGCCTGCGTGTTCTTCGGGCTGATCCAGCGCTATCTGGTCAAGGGCCTGACCGCCGGCGCGGTCAAGGGCTGAGGCCCAGGCCCGGCGGTGCCAAGCCGGCCCGCCAAAGCAAAAACGGCGAAGCGATTGCTCGCCCCGCCGTATCCAGTCAGTCCCAGTTCGGGACAATTCTTGTTGTCGCGTCTCTCCCTAGACACTCGGGCCGTGGACCGAAGCCGCCGGTTCGTCGCCTGTCGTTGCAAGCGCCGGTGTTTCGATCAGCGTCTCTGCCGGCGCGGATAATTGAATTTTGCCGGACATGAGTCAATGACCATTTCACCGGGAAAGCGTGGATTCGGGCCGGCTAAACGCGTTTAGTCTGCCGCACTTTCGCAAGTGCAACATGCAGTTCGGCTCGTCGTTTGGCCATTTGCTCGCCGCTTTGTTGCGTCGCATCAATTCTGCCTTTGCACCCGCAGCATTCGTCTCGGCGTTGCCGGCGTCGCGATTTACGCAAGTTGCGCGGTGAATACAGATGTAGCGGCGGGCGCGCCGGTGCCAGCGTGCACCGGTTGGTCCTTGACGGCATCGGCAGTGCGGACCGAGCATGGCAGCGGGAGGAGCCGACATGGGTGTTGCCAATCTGGCGGCGCACGACGCCGTCAAAGCGCGCGAAGCGTTGAACCGCGACGGTTTCGTTATCGTCGAGGGCCTGCTCGACCGGTCCACGGTCGCCGACCTGAAGGCACGGGTCGACGCGATGCTCGCCTACGAGCGCGAACACCCGTTCGATCCCGGCGACGGCCCCGCCCTGCCCGGGGACGAGAAGTTCTGCAACGAATACGGGCCGTTCGTTGCCGACGCCGCGGAGAGCGAGCGGGTGCGGCGACGCATCCGTGCCGACCGTGCGCGCGAGTTCGACACACCCTGGCCGGTGCCGCCGGAGGAGGTGTGCATCAGCTTCTTCCACCTGCCGACGGTGTTCGACGGCGGCCGGTCGCAACGGGTCTTCAACCTGATCAACAAGGACGCCGCCTTCGCGCCGCTGATCGAGCATCCGGCGATCCTCGACATCGTCGATGCCGAGCTCGGCCGCGACGCGGTGCTGCTCGACGTGTCGATCAACAATGTCGGCGCCCGCACCGACAGCGGCGGCTGGCACCTCGATTCGCCGATCAGCCAGATGCCGGAGCCGCTGCCCGACTTCACCCTGGCGATCCAGACGGTGTGGATGCTGGACGACTTCCATGCCGCCAACGGCGCCACCCACGTCGCCCGCGGCTCCAACCACACCCGCCGGCAGCCACCGAAGGGCCAGGCCGGGCTGGACAACGAGGTGGTGCTGGAAGGCCCGGCCGGCTCGCTGGCGATCTGGCTGTCGCAGACCTGGCACCGGCACGGCGGCAACAGCACAGACCGGGCCCGCACCGGCATGATCGTCCAGTACGGCCGGGCCTGGATCAAACCCTTCGTCGACCTGCGCACGCCGCTGACGGCGGAATTCGCCGCCACCCTGTCGCCGCGGCTGCGCTACATGATGGGCTGCAACGCCAACGCGCCGGTGCGCGGCTGAGCCAGCGATGCGGCGGGCCTAGGCCGCCTTCTTCCTGCTGTCGTAATCGCCGTTGTGCAGCTTGACCTCCTGGCGGTCGATCCAGTCGAGCAGGCGCCGGCGCGAGCGGGGAAAATCCAGCGCCACCAGCGCCAGTCCGGCCGGCAGCATCCACAGGCCCAGCACCGGCAGGAAGCTGAGCAGGCCGCCGATGATCAGCGGCACGCCAAGCGCCGTGCGCGCAACACGCGGGATCCGGCGATCGGCCCAGCGCACCGTCTCGATGGTCTTGCCGACCAGCTGGCGCTTCGACGGCACCATGCGGTCGAAGAGGCGGCGGAAAACGGACGGCCGCGTGCCGGCTTTCATCGAACGCTCATTCCCAAAGCCTGTTGACCCGCCTGCCGCAACATATGAGCGGCCTTGGCCACGATGCCAAGCCGTGTCCGGCTCGTCCCGTCCATCGTAACGCAACGCGCGAGCGGGCGTTCCGCGTCATGGCGCCCGATGCCGCCGCGTCGCGACGGGGATTTGTCTGATGTTTCAGGGCCATGCCGGCTCGGCGCCGGGCCGGAGGGTCGAAATCGTCGGGAAAAGTCGCACTGGAAATCGGCGAACGCGCACATCAACATCTATTCATAATATGATTCCTCTTGTACCATGGCTGTGTGCTGCGTGGGATCAACATGCGCAGCCGCTCACTGGGAGGAAGCAATGAACGGCAGACAGACAGTGTTTGCAGCGGCGGCGATGCTTGCCGCGACCACGACCGCAGGCTGGGCGCAGTCGGGCTCGGTGGAGCAGGCGGTGGGGGGCTACAGCTTCGATGCGGCCGCCGCGGAAGCCCCGGGAACCAGGGATTTCCACTCGAACGACGGCGTGCTCACCTTCGCCATCGTGACGCACACGGCAGGCAACGGCTTCTTCGATCCGGTCTACGTCGGCGCACGCGTCGCGGGCAACATGATCGGCGCCAACATCCTGCTGCTCGGCTCGGAATCGCCGACCGACGACCCGGCGCGCGAGATCGAGATCCTGAACCAGATCGTCAATGATCCGACAATTGACGGCATCATCATGACGACCCCGCAGGTCGGGGCCTACGACGACATCGTCCGGACCGCATATGCCAACGGCATCCCGGTCGCCACGACCAACTCGTACGATCCGACGATCTTCGACCGCAACGGCATCAGCCACACCGGCCAGGATGCGTCCGCGGCCGCGATCGCAGGCGAAGCGCTGGTCAAGTGCCTGATCGACCGCGGGGTCACCGGCGGCTCGATCATCCTGCCGAACGACACCGCGATGGGCAATATCGAGGTCAACAACCGCGTGACCTCGGCCTTCAACGCGATCGTTGCCGCGCTGCAGGCCAACAACATGCTCGGCAATTTCCAGGTCGATGCCGGCCCGGAGAATGTCGGCGTCTCGGCCGACATGAACGACCCGGTCAACAGCATCATCTCGCTGATGGAATCGCGCGGCGACGTCGTCGGCGCGTTCGCCGGCAACAACGTGTTCACGCCGGCGCTGGCCAGTGCCGTTGCCCAGACCGGGATGACCGGGCAGATCTGCGCCTATGGCTTCGACCTCGGCCCGGCACAGCAGGAGGCGCTGCGCACCGGCGACCTGACCGGTGCGCTGGGCCAGCAGCCGTTCCTGCAGGGCTTCTGGCCGGTGATGCAGCTCTACCTGCAGATCGATCGCGGCATCTCCGCCGCCAATCTCGACACCCGGGCGCAGCTGGTCACCGGCGACACCGTCGGTTCGGTCGGCAGCCGCTACGAGAACTGATCTCGGACTGAGGCTCGGCATTGCGGGGCCGCGCGGGGCAACATGCCTTGCGCGGCCCCGCTGCCGTGCCCGCGTCGCGGATGCGAGGACCGCCCATGTCGATCGTTGCTGACCGAACGAGCCAACGCCAGCCGCTGCAGCTGGTCGGCGGCTGGGAGGCCGGGCTGTTGTGCCTGATGGCACTGCTCTACCTCGGCGGCACGCTGCTCAACCCGGATTTTTTCGGCACTGCGGATGCGTTTCACGCCCTGCTTCGCGACTCCGCGCGCTTCGGCGTGATGGCGGTGGGCATGACCTTCGTCATTGCCAACAAGGACCTGGATCTGTCGATCGGATCGACGCTCGGCGTCATCGGCGTCGTCTTCTCGATCTGCTTCAACCCGGTCCAGTACGACCTGGGCGTCGTGGCCTCGGTTGTGATCTGCGTCGCGCTGGGTACGCTGATCGGGCTGACCAACGGCGTGCTGGTCACGTTCCTGCGGGTGCCGGCGTTCATCGCCACCCTGACCATGCTGCTGATCGGCCGCGGCATCGTGCTGGGCCTGACCGGCGGGCGTTCGATCTACTATCGCGGCGCGGCGGACGAGAACGCCTGGTTCTTCGATCTTGGCGCGACCAACGGCTGGGGCTTCAACAATCAGATCGCGATCGCGCTGATCGTGGTTGTGGTCGGCGCGCTGGTGCTGGCCAAGACCCGATGGGGCTACGAGACATACGCCACCGGGGGCAACCAGCAGGCGGCGGCCTATGCCGGCATTCCGACCAATTGGGTGCGCATCCGCGCCTACGTCATCTCCTCGCTGTGCGCGACGCTGGCCGGCCTGATGACCGTCGCGCAGGACAAGGGCATCACCTCGCAGGCCGGCCTGCTGACCGAGCTGATCGTGATCGCCTCGGTGGTGATCGGCGGCGCCTCGATCCTCGGCGGCCGCGGGCGCGTGCTCGGCAGCTACCTCGGCGCGATGCTGGCGGCGCTGCTGCACAAGGTGCTGCGCGAGGGCGTGCCGATCACCCGCGAGGTCGAGGTCAACGGCGAGCTTGTCCAGGTCCAGGCGACGTCGACCCTGCCTGCCGGCGCGATACCCGCCTTCATCGGCGCGCTGCTGGTGCTGGCCGTGCTGATCGAGCCCTATGTCATCCGCCGCAAGGTGCCGCAGCGCATCGTGGCCTGGCTGCTCCGCCGGCCGCCGCCCCGGGTGCCGGAGATCGGCGGCGTCGCGTCGGAGGGCGCGCAGACCAAGGGCAGCGTCACCGCCGACCGCTCGATTTCCGCCCGCGGCATCGGCCGCTTCCTGGTCCGGCGCGACGCGCTGGCGATCATCCTGGTGGTCGTGCTGTGGATCGTCGGCTTCAGCCTGCGCCCGGACTACTGGGCCGGCCTGCCCAACAGCTTCGCCATCCTGCTCAACTACACCGAACTGGCGATCCTCTCGCTGGGGCTGACCTATGTGATCGCCTGCGGCGACATCGACCTGTCGGTCGGCGCGGTCCTGGCGTTGTCCGGCAGTGCCGCGGCCTACAGCCTGAAGGTGCTGGGGCTCGACCCCGGCTCGGCCATGCTGATCGGCATCCTGGCCGGCCTGGCCGCCGGCGCGATCAACGCGGTCGTCGCCGTCGGCTTCGGCCTGCCGGCCTTCATCGCGACGCTGGGCATGTTCTACATCGCACGCGGGGTCGCCTCGTGGATCGTGGCGGGCCAGCAGCTGACCGGCTGGGCGGAGCCGTTCAACCTGATCGGCCGCAAGGTCGGCGACATACTGGCGTATCTGGAAATCCCGCGCCCGGACGGGCTGCTCGGCGACATCGCCGACGTGGTCAGCATCCAGTCGATCCTGATGCTGCTGCTGGCCATCGTCGCGGGCGTGGTGCTGGCGCAGACCCCGTTCGGCCAGAAGATCTATGCCACCGGCGGCAACCGCCGCGCGGCCGACTATGCCGGCATCAACACCCGCCGGATCCGCGTCACCGCACTGCTGATGTGCGCGTTCGGCGCGGCCATCGCCGGCGTGATCAACGTCGCCTACTTCCGCAGTTTCAACCCGGTCGCCGGACAGTTCCGCGAGCTTGACGCGATCGCTGCGGTCATCATCGGCGGCGGGTCGATCTTCGGCGGCTTCGGCACCATCATCGGAACGCTGGCCGGCGCAGCGGTAATCACGCTGATCCGCGCCCTGCTGCAACTCAACATCGTCACTGCCGACGGCCAGTCCTATTCGCTGCCGCAACACTGGGTGAACACGTTCATCGGCGGGATCCTGATCGTGGCCGTGCTCATCGACATCTGGATCCGCCAGGCCAACGTGCTTGGCCTGCTGTGGGCGAGAATCGTGCCGCGGCGGCCTGCCGTAAGGAAGATCAGCCATGATTGAGACAGCGACGCGGCCGAAGCCCATCGTCGAGATGCGCGGAATCCACAAGTCGTTCGGCGCGGTCAACGCGCTGGTCGACGTCGACCTGGTGCTGAGGCCTGGCGAGATCCTGGGCCTGGTGGGCGACAACTCGGCGGGCAAGTCGACGCTGATGAAGATCCTGACCGGGGCCTATCATCGCGACTCCGGCGAAGTCCTGGTCGGCGAGGCGGCCACGCACTTCCGCAGCCCGCACGAAAGCCGCGAGCTCGGTATCGAGATGATCTACCAGGACTTCGCGCTGTGCGGGAACCTGGACGTCGGCCAGAACATCTTTCTCGGCCGCTGGCCGCGCCGCGGCATGTTCATCGACCGCAAGCGGATGTACCGCGAGGCGACCGACGTGCTGCAGCGGCTGAAGGTCGACGTCAACTCGGTCTACCAGAAGGTCGAGAGCCTGTCCGGCGGCCGACAGCAGTCTGTGGCCATCGCGCGGGCGATCTCGTTCGACCCCAAGGTCATCATCCTGGACGAGCCGACGGCGAATCTGTCGGTGATGGCGACGCAGCGCCTGCTGGAGACGATGGTCGAGCTGAAGAAGCACGGCGTGGCGCAGATCATCATCTCGCACCGCCTGACCGACATCTTCGAGGTCGGCGACCGGGTGATGGTGCTGAAGCGCGGCGAGAATGTCGGCGATCGCTATATCGCCAGCACCACCGAGCACGAGGTGCTCGAACTGATCGTCACCGGCACGCCGGAGACGGCCAGGACCGCGGACCAGGCGCAGGCGGCCGGCTGACGGCGGGCGCGCTGTCGCGCGCCCCCCGGCCAGCCCCATTGCACCTCAGTGGCTTTCGCGCGGGGTCGGGGCGCCGGACCTGCCGACCAGGAAGTCGAGGTCGGCGCCGCGGTCGGCCTGCAGCACGTGGTCGACATAGAGCTTGTGATAGCCGCGCGGCCAGTCGATGTCGGGCTTGGTCCAGGCGGCCTTGCGGCGGGCCAGCTCCTCGTCCGAGACGCCCAGGCTCAGGGTGCGGTTCGGCACGTCCAGCGTGACCATGTCGCCGTTGCGCACCAGCGCCAGCGGGCCGCCGACCGCGGCTTCCGGCGCCGTATGCAGCACCACGGTGCCATAGGCGGTGCCGGACATGCGGGCGTCGGAGACGCGGACCATGTCGGTGACGCCCTGCTTCAGCACCTTCTCCGGCAGCCGCATGTTGCCGACCTCGGCCATGCCGGGATAGCCCTTCGGCCCGCAGTTCTTCAGCACCATCACGCAGGTCGGGTCGATATCCAGGTCCGGATCGTCGACCCGCGCCTTGTAGTCGTCGATGTCCTCGAACACCACGGCGCGGCCGGTGTGGGTCATCAGCGCCGGCGTCGCCGCCGACGGCTTGATCACCGCGCCGTTGGGGGCGAGGTTGCCGCGCAGCACGGCGATGCCGGCATTCGGCATCAGCGGCGCGTCGAACGGCTTGATCACGTCCGGGTTCCAGTTGTGGGCGTCGGCGATGTTCTCGCCCATGGTCAGGCCGTTGACCGTCAGCGCGTCGTCGTGCAGCAGGCCGCGGTCGCTGAGCGCCTTCAGCACCACCGGCAGGCCGCCGGCATAGTAGAAATCCTCCATCAGATAGTCGCCCGACGGCATCAGGTTGACCATGCAGGGCACGTCGTGGCCGAGCCGGTCCCAGTCGTCCAGCGTCAGGTCGACGCCGACGCGGCCGGCGATGGCGAGCAGATGGATCACGGCGTTGGTCGAGCCGCCGATGCCGCCGTTGGTGCGGATCGCGTTCTCGAACGCCTTGCGGGTCAGGATCTGCGAGATGCGCACGTCGTCGCGCACCATCTCGACGATCCGCCGCCCGACCATGTGGGCGAGCACATAGCGCCGGCTGTCGGCGGCGGGAATGGCCGCGTTGGTCGGCAGGCCGATGCCCAGCGCCTCGACCATCGAGGCCATCGTCGAGGCGGTGCCCATGGTCATGCAGTGGCCGTGGCTGCGCGACATCGCGCTCTCGGCCTCCATGAACTCGGCCACGCTCATCTGGCCGGCCTTCACCATCGCGTCGTATTTCCACACGCTGGTGCCGGAGCCGACCCGCTCGTTGCGGTAATAGCCGTTCAGCATCGGCCCGCCCGACAGCGCGATGGTCGGCAGGTCGCAGCTGGCCGCGCCCATCAGCAGCGCCGGCGTGGTCTTGTCGCAGCCGACCAGCAGCACCACCCCGTCGATCGGGTTGGCGCGGATCGATTCCTCGGCATCCATCGCGGCCAGGTTGCGGAACAGCATCGCCGTCGGCCGCATCATGATCTCGCCGGTCGAGGTGACCGGGAATTCCAGCGGGAAGCCGCCGGCCTCGAAGATGCCGCGCTTCACCCGGTCGGCCAGCTGGCGGAAATGGGCGTTGCAGGGATTGGTCTCGGACCAGGTGTTGCAGATGCCGATCACCGGCCGGCCGTCGAACAGGTGGTTCGGCAGCCCCTGGTTCTTCATCCACGACCGGTGGGTGAAGCCGTCCTTGTCCAGCTTGCCGAACCATTCGGTCGACCGCAGCCCGCCGTCGCGCGCGCGGGTGCTGGTGAAGTCGCGGTCATAGCGGACGCGCTCGTTGGCCGGCCTCTTGGAATTCGGCGTGCTGTCGTCGGGCATCGTGGCTTTCCTCCGGTCGCCGGCGCTTCGCTCTCGCCGGCCACAGACGTTCACCACTCCCGGCGAGCCGCGTCAAGTACGGCGCGGCGACATCGCGCGGCACCGGGACATCCGGCCGCCGCCCGATGCCGGATGGCGGCCGGCGGGGTTCGCCCGCGCCCGCGCGGTCAGCGCGGCTGCTGCGGAAACGGGCCGCGCGCCAGGCCGGGTGCCAGCAGCAACCCGCCGTTGGGCAGGAAGAAGGCGGTGGGCCCGTCCAGGGTGCCCCCCGGAGTCAGGACACTGCCGTCGTCCGGATTGTAGATGTAGGTGTTGCCGGTTCGATCGGTGATGACGAACACCAATGCCGGCAGGTTGTTGCCGGTGAACTCCCTGATCGTGGCCGCCTCGACCACACGTGCACCGGCCAGCAGCCCCAGATAGACCTGCAGCACGAAGCCTTCGAGCGTGCGCTGCCCCGGCGTCGGCTTCTTGTCTTGGTCGTCGCCCGAACCGGCCCGGACGGGACCGTCGCTGCCGTTGAAGGCCAGCAGGGAGGCCAGCGAGAAATTCTGCGCTTCCATCGGTCAATTCCTTTCCAGCTGTGGGTCGGTCGCGCGGCCATGCGCGGCCCGTTCACCGCCGCGGGCCGAACCCGCGCCGATGGCCGGTCGAGCAAGGGCGGCAGCGGCGAATATTCGAGGCTGCGCAACAACGGCCGCCGATCTCGACAGACGATACGGTTACGCGCCGGGAAGAATTTGGGATCAGGAAGAAACAAATTCGGCTATCGAAAATCGTGACGACGGTCACTATCGGGTTTTACTGTGATACGGCTCACGGCGGTGCATCGGTCGCTGTGGACCCGCGCTCCGGCCACAGTACGGCGTGCGGCGTGCGGCGCGCGGCTACGGCCGGAACGGACGCGGCGCGTCGGGCCGGTTCTGCGGTGCGCCGACGGCCAGGCCGCCGAGATAGGCCAGCCCGCCGGCGGCCAGCTGGCGCAGGGCGACGCGCGAGCCGACGTTGACCGCCGCCACCGCCACGCTGCGCCGGGCCATCGCCTCGCCCAGCTTCGCGGCGCGGCCGACGCTGCCCGCGTCCATGTCGGCGTCGGCGAAGTCGAGGCTGACGATGCCGATGCCGGCGGCGGCGAACAGCTCCGCCCGCCGGACCAGCGTCTGCAGCGTCGGGCATTCCGCCATCGGGATCGAGGCGGCGAGCCCGCGCACCCACTGGGTCAGCCCGCCGGTGATCTCGGCCAGCCGGCCTTCGGGGATGCCGTCGGGGAACGCGTCCAGGTGCAGCGTCAGCAGCCGGGCGAACCGGCGCGGCACCGCCGCCAGGAAGGCCTTCAGCTCGGCCCGGCTGGCGCGGCCGGCCAGCGTCTCGAAATGGACCGAGGTCATGATGTTGACCCGGCCGCCGCCGTCGCAGACCTTCTTCAGCGCGAACAGGCATTCCTCGATCGCGTGGCTGTCAAGCCGGTTGATCGCCGGCGTTTCCGGCGCCGGCCCCAGCACGTCGTAGCCGGTCTCGCCCAGCATGCCGACGCCGCGTCGCGGCCGGCAGACATAGCTGGCGATGCGGCCCTCGCGGACGTGACACACCGGCAGGTAGTCGTAGACGACGGACTCGTCCTCGGCGTCGCCCAGCATCTCCAGCAGGTTGGTGCGCCGCGCCGCCCGCGCGACGTCGGAGAACATCGAGCCGCCCTGCACCGGCGGGGCCGTGGTCTCGATCTCGTCGTCCCAGACCAGCTCGTCGGCCGCGCCGGCCAGGTCGGGGTCGACGCTGCGGTCGTCGACCACGCGCTCGGCGAACACCTCGGTGGCGGTGCGCAGCTGCACCCGGCCCTGGCCCTTCTCGCCGAACAGCCGCTTCTCCAGCGTGTCGACCAGCCGCTTGCAGCGCCCGGCCAGGTCCTCGACCCGGCCGTCGCTGAAGATCAGCAGATACTGGTCGTCGCTGAGATGGACGCACAGGTCCTGCGGCGGCAGCACTTCGCGCGCCACCGCCGCGGTGGCGGCGTGCACCACCGCGCGCTTCGCCCGCCAGCGCGAATTGCCCAGCACCTCCTTCACCGTGTCGAGGAACAGGAAGTAGATGCGGTTGAGCGTGACCGCGACGTCGCGGGCCGAGGCATGGTCCTGCGCGGCGGCCAGCACGTCGCCCAGCGTGGCCATGCGGATCGGGGCGTGGTCGATGCTATCCAAGTGCGGCTCCGGCCTGGTGCGGCTGCGCGGTGGCTGCGGCCCGCCGTCCCCACCCCCGCCCACGCGGGAGCGGACGGGCGGGCGCGACGCGGCCGGCCGCAATCCTAGCCGCGGGCGATTAACCCCGGCCTAACCTCGCTTGTCGCTGCGTTGGCGATCCCGCACCGTCGTGCCGGCGCGGCCCGGTTCGGCTACTCGCCGACCGCCTTCACCGACGGCGCCACCGCCGGATCGTAGGACAGGCCGGCCATCACCGAACCCAGGCACGCGCACAGGATCATGCTGAAGACCAGCAAAGCGCGCATGGCCCCGTCTCCCGTTGCGTCGGCGCAACCCCTGCGCCGGTGATCGTCAGGTGGGAAGCGGTTGCGGCGGAAATGCGGCAATGCGGTGACGCCGCGCACACAATTGGCGGGGCCAAGCCGGGCAGGCCGCGCGGCCAGGCCTCGACCGGCCTGGCCGCGCCCGGCCGTCAGCGGTTCGGCGACGGGGTCCGCGGCTGTGCCGGCACGTCGGCCGTCAGTTGCGGCGGGATCGTGCGCAGGTCGAAGCGGCGGATCTCGGGCAACGTCGGCGCGGTCAGCTGCAGCGGCAGTGCAAATTCGTCGCTGTCGCAGATCAGCTTGGTCTCGAGCCAGGAGTTCTCGGAGCAGACGACGTCGTCCGAACCCTCTTCCCAGCAGGCCAGGCAGGTGCCGTCGTTGTCGCAGACGATGTCGCCGCAGGGATCGCTGTTGATCGCGAAGGCGGGGCCGCCGGCAAGCGCGGGGCCGAGCACGGCGACGGCGATGGTGAGACGCTTCAGCATGATGTCCTCCTTCGGTTCCGGATCATGGCAAAACTATGTCGCCCCGGCGCATCGATCGGTTCATGCGGAAAGACGGTCGATGGCCGGGCGAGGGGAGGTCAGCCGGACGCGACTGCGGGTGCCGGGGTCGCAAGTGCGTGCTGCGCCGGCGCCGCTGTGCGGTGTGCAGCCGATCCGGGCTGACCCAAGAAAAGTGCAGTGGCCCCGTAATCTGGCGGCGGGAAGCAAGTGAGTTGCCCATAGTGTCCCCGGAATTGCGGAATTTTGCGGGGAAGGCGTTGCGGGGGGTGGTCCGTGGCATTCTTGGGTTGGCTGATGGAGAACTGTGCAGCCCACGTACCGAAATGCGAGTCCGCTCAGGCGTGCACCGCCGGCGACGATACGGGCGGCCGCATCGTTCGCGGCTCATCAGCGAGGTGCCGGTCCTCGGTGCCCGAGAGGTACTCGGAGGCAACCAGATCTTAATGAAAGCGGAAGGCCTGACCAGTTTCTGAACGAGTGTCGATCCTTCGTAATAATGGCGTCCTGACCGAAGAGAGAGCGGTTGTCGAGATGTCCAAATTTGTGTAATTTCGCGTTGTCCCTCATCACAAATTACCGATTTTCACACCGCCGAGATCGGCACGCCTTCTGTATCGAAATAGGTAGCACGTATATGTGCTGAACTCGAACCAGTCATCCCAATTGTCGGTCCAGAGATAGCCAATATGCGCCCATCCGCAGGGTTCGCCGTTAGGAATGACGAAAGCGCATTCGATTCTTGCTATTTCTGTTGACAGTTCAATTCGGTCGAGACGCCGCAGGCGTCACCAACCATTTAGGTTGAGCCCCTCGCGGCGTCGAAAATCAGGACGTCGATGCAGTCACGGTCCACGCACGTTGAAACTGCCATAGCGTTACTTTGCGTCCCTGCCGCGCAGAGTGATAGTCATCAACGGCTGAAATCCCGCTTAATTGCCAATTCATTGAGGACGATAATCCAAAGGAATGGAAAATCTTGATCATCAGTTGTATATGATCGCGGAAGCACAAAATTTCATAGAATCGAGCGGATGAGGTCTTCAGGGAAAGTTCCAGTTTGACACAAGTTATTCACGTATTATGATCTGTCCGTTGGTGGTGGCGCCGAGTCTTCGTCTTGCCTGTAATGCCACAGAACTGCTCAAATTGGGGGATTTCCGATGGCAAGCTTTTCACGCCAAAATGTTCGATACCGTTGAAACACGCCTGGAACAAGCAATATCGAAGTCAGTTGGAGATCGAAAGGACATCAAAATTTTGCACTTTACCACAGGGATTCGCTGCTGTAGCAACGCAGAGTCGATGAGAGAAATCATCTCTGGGCTTAGACGGCCGTCTTCTTGTAGCTGGCGAATGTTCATGGGCTCAGGCGGTTTACCAACGCCTCGTGGAATTCATCCAACTGACAGAAGACGCCTCATTTCACGGAGACCTTCCGGCTTCCTTCAAGGCGGTCGTGCGCATGAATTCGCGGCGAATTACCGCCTTCAAACGATGCCCGTGAATTCTGGGACATATCAACCGGCTCCGCATTTGCTGATCATGCGTGTTCGGCCTCTGCGACGGCCGGTGTGAGAAAGGCCGGATGATCAATCTCTCGCCCATGGATCGCAAGGAACATGTGCCGCTGAGCGAGGCCGATGCGGAGGCTGAGGCGAACCTCATCGAGGGCCTGTGCCTGACCGAGGACGAGAGGTCTTTCTTTGCGGCGCTCGACGGAGAGGCGCTGTCGCCCGAGGAGCGGATCAGCGGGTGTGGGCCATGAGCTGCGCGGCCTTCGCCCGAGTGCCGCGGCGGAGTGACCGATCCGTACTGCCCGGGGATGTCCTCAGGACTTGCCGACCTGCACGACCCACCTGGCTCGCTTCGAGCCTGATACCTATGCCGCATACCGAGTGTCGCCTCATCTCGATGGGCATTTCATCACTGGATTGTACGCCGGGCCACTGCCTCTCTACATCGGTGCGGTGCCAGTTATTTTGCCGGGCGGTCAACCTTGAGCGGAACCGAAAGCGTCCCCGCGAACGAGACCCTGACCGATAGGGGCCCTTCGCCGTCAGGGCCGCGGTCACGCCGGCGAGATCAACGCGCTTCATCCCTTCCGCGATGGAAATGGCCGCACTCTGCGTCTGTTCCTGAAACTGTGGGCGCAGCGGAACGGCTACGTCCTTGCGATACGCCGGATCGCTGTCTGGTTCGAGGCCTCCGTCGCGCGCTTCGAGCGACAGGACTACCGAGGCTTGCAGGACATCATCGCCGGCGCGCTGAGGGAACTGTGCTGAGCGCCTTCGGATTCTTCCCCTCAAGCCGCCACCAGCTCGAACCGATCCACGTCCACCAGCCCGCGGTCGGTGATCTTCAGGTGCGGGATCACCGCCAGCGGCAGGAAGGCCATCTGCAGGAACGGCTCGGCCAGCGGGCAGCCGAGGGCCTTCACCGCGGCGCGCAGCCGGCGCAGGCCGTCGGCGACCTCCTCGAACGGGCGGTCGGACATCAGGCCGGCGACCGGCAGCGGCACCTCGCCGACCACGCCGTCGCCGGCGACGGCGACGAAGCCGCCCTCGATCTCGATCAGGCGGTTGACGGCGCGGGCCATCTCGGCGGGGTCGGCGCCGACGACGATGACGTTGTGGCTGTCGTGGCCGACCGAGCTGGCCAGCGCGCCGCGGGCCAGGCCCATGCCCTGGACGAAGCCGCGGCCGACGTTGCGGTTGTGGCCGTGCCGCGACAGCACGCAGACATGCAGGATGTCGCGGGCCGGATCGGCGCGGCGCAGGCCGCCGAAGGCCGGCAGCTCCAGCCGGCGGTGCTCGGTCACCACCTGGCCGGGGACGATGCCGATCACCGGCACGGTGCCGCCGCTGCCATGTGTGCCGCTGCCGGTCGCCGCGGCCGGCGTGGCGAACACCGCGGGCGTCACCGGGTCGAGCCTGATCGAGCGGCGGCCGACGGCGGCCGGCGCCGGCCGGCCGTCGAACAGCGCCGGCGTCACCGGCGTGCCGGCGCGGATCACCTGGCGCACGGCGCAGGCGTGCAGGTCGTCGAGCAGCACCAGGTCGGCGCGCCAGCCCGGCGCGATCAGCCCGCGGTCGGCGAGCCCGAAGCCGCGCGCGGCCGACCACGAGGCGGCGCGATAGACCGCGGCCGGGTCGGCGCCGTGGGCGATGGCGGTGCGGATCAGGTGGTCGACATGACCCTCCTCGGCGATGTCGAGCGGGTTGCGGTCGTCGGTGCAGAAGGCGAGGAACGGCGCCGTCACCGGGTCGATCAGCGGGGTCAGGGTGACCACGTCCTTGCACGCGCTGCCGTCGCGGATCAGCACCTGCATGCCCTTGCGCAGCTTCTCGCGTCCCTCCTCCAGGCCGGTGCTTTCGTGGCAGTTGCGGATGCCGCAGGCGGCATAGGCGTTGAGTTCGCGCCCGCCGACCAGCGGGGCGTGGCCGTCGATGTGGCCGCCGCTGAAGGCGCTGAGCTTCTCCAGCACTGCCTCGTCCTTGGCGAACACGCCGGGGAAGTTCATGAACTCGGCCAGCCCGATCACCTTGGGGTGGTCGCGGTGGCGCAGCAGGTCGGCGGCGTCGAGCCGGGCGCCGGAGGTCTCCAGGTCGGTCGCCGGCACGCAGCTTGACAGCTGCACCCGCAGGTCCATCGCCAGCCCCTCGCTGGCCGACAGGAAATAGCCGAGGCCCGCCTCGCCCAGCACGTTGGCGATCTCGTGCGGGTCGCAGATCGCGGTGGTGGTGCCCTTCGGCAGCACGCAGCGGTCGAACTCCAGCGGCGTGATGCAGCAGGACTCGACGTGGACGTGGGTGTCGATGAACCCCGGCACGACCACGGCGTCGCGGCCGTCGATCTCCACCGCGCCGCGATAGTCCGCATAGGTGCCGACGATGGTGTCGCCGCAGATGGCGATGTCGCCACGGTCGAGTTCGCCGGTGGCGACGTTGAGGAAGCGCGCGCCGCGGATCACCAGGTCGGCCTCCGCGCGGCCCAGCGCCTGGTCGATCCGCCTGTCCAGTTCCTGCCTGCTCACCCGCTTCGGCTGTACGGCCATGGCCTGCTCCCGCTGTTGCCGGCCAAGTCTAGTGCGAATCCCGCGCCGGCGCAGCGCGCTTTCGCCTTGACCGGGCGCGGGCGGCGCGGCATGGCACGGCGATGACCGAGACGCCGAAGTCCGCTGCCGCGCTGCGCCGCGAGCGCCAGGCGGCGGCGCTGCGTGCCAACCTGCGCCGCCGCAAGGCCCCGGGGCGCGCCGACACCGGGCGCGCCGACGCCGCCGACGGCCCGTCGGGCCGCGCGTCCGGCAGCACGCCCGGCCGGGACGATGGCGGCGACGACAGCGGGGATTCGCCGGCCGGCTGACGCCGCCACATTTCCGCACCATTTCCGCCGCACTGTTGCGCCACCCCCCAACTGGAAACGAGTTGAGCGCAATGACCCTGCTGCGATTGCCGGCCGCCGCCATCGGCTGCTGCCTCCTGCCCGCGGCGGCCTGGGCCGACGGCCTGGCGCTGTCCTACGACGTCTATGCCGGCGGCACCCGCGCGGTGGAGATGCAGGCGCGGATCGAGGTCGCGCCCGGCAGCTACCGGCTGGACGCGGCGCTGGACCTGGTCGGCGTCTATGCCGTGTTCAGCGAATGGCACATGGACGTCTCCGCCAACGGGCTGACCGCCGGCGGCGCGGTGGTGCCGGCCGGCTTCGTCAAGTCGAGCGAGGACGGCGAGCGCTGGGCGCGCATCGCCTATGCCGACGGCGTCATCGCCGACGCGCAGGGCAACCCCTCGCCGGCGGCGGAGGACACCAGCACGGTGCCGGCCGCGGTCAAGGCCGCCGCGATCGATCCGCTCAGCGGCATCGTCGCGCTGCTGCTGCAGGTCGGCGCCGCCAACGCCTGCGGCGGCACCCAGGTGCTGTACGACGGCAAGTCCTATTTCACCGTGACCGCGGTCGACCGCGGGCCGGGCGAGGCGCCGGGCTCGCGCTACGGCGCCTATTCCGGGCCGGCGATCCTGTGCCGGATCACGGTCGACGACGGCGCCGCCTATGGCCGGGTCGACGACGATCCGCGGGTGGCCGACATCTTCCTGGCCCAGCCGGTGGCCGGCGCGCCGTTCGTGCCGGTGCGGATCGAGACCGAGACCAATTACGGCGCTGTGCGCGTGCACCTGACCGGCTTCACGCCGTTCGTCGGCGAGACGGCGCAGGCGCAGTAGCGCTCAGGCCGGCAGCAGGCCGGCGGCCAGCGCCGGCAACTCGTCGAACGCCTTGATCACGGTCTCCGGCCCGGCGGCAAGCGCGCCCTGCAGGCCGTAGCCGTAGGCGACGACGATGCAGCGCACGCCGGCGCCGGAGGCGGCGCGCACATCGTTGGCGCTGTCGCCGACCATCAGCGCGCGCGCCGGCGGCTGGCCGAGCCGGTCGAGCATGCCCTGCACATGGGCACGGTCGGGCTTGCGCGCGCCGAAGCTGTCGCTGCCGCCGACGGTGGCGAAGCGGCCGCCGATGCCGAGCTGGTCGAGCAGCTGCGCCGCCATCGCCTCGGTCTTGTTGGTGCAGACGGCCAGCGCGAAGCCGGCCTCGGCCAGCCGCGCCAGCGTCTCCGCCACGCCGGGGTAGAGCGCGGAGCCGCGGTGGCCGCGGGCCTCGTAGAGCGCGCGGAAGCGCAGCGCGTGGCGGGCCGCTTCCTCGGGTCCGGCGGGGCGGATGCCGCCGGCCGCGATCACCCGCGCGGCCAGCGCCAGCAGCCCGTCGCCGACCATCGCCTGCACCCGCTCCACCGCCAGCCGCGGGCGGCCGTGCTGGGCCAGGAAGGCGTTGGCCGCGCCGGCCAGGTCGGGCAGCGTGTCGACCAGGGTTCCGTCCAGGTCGAACAGGATGGCACCTCGGCTGGACGGGGGCGGCGCGGCGGCGGGCATGGCGCAACACACGGTAACAAATATTGACTTTGGTCAAGCGCGGCGCGCATGGCAGCGTGCCGCGCCATGGAACGAGGCCGAATCGCCCGGGGCATGACAGCTTGACATCGACGCAGGAGTTCGCAGCGGTCGTGCTGGCCGCCGGCAAGGGCACGCGGATGCGCTCGGCGCAGCCCAAGGTGCTGCACCCGGTCGCCGGCCGGCCGATGATCGGCCACGTGCTGGCCGCCGTGCAGGCGCTCGGCCCGGCCCGGCTGGCGGTGGTGGTGGCGCCCGGCATGCAGGCGGTGACCGACGCGGTGGCGCCGGTGCGCACCGCGGTGCAGATCGAGGCGCGCGGCACCGCCGATGCGGTCAAGGCCGCGCTGGACGAGCTGTTCGGCTTCGCCGGCACCGTGATGGTGCTGTTCGGCGACACCCCGCTGATCAGCGGCGACACGCTGGCGCGGATGCTGGCGGCGCGCGCCGCCGCCGGCGACCCGGCCGTTGTGGTGCTGGGCTTCCGCCCGGCCGACCCGGCGCGTTACGGGCGCCTGATCCTGGGCGCCGGCGGCGACCTGGAGCGGATCGTCGAGGCGGCGGACCTGTCCGGCGCCGAGGCCGCGACCGACCTGTGCAATTCCGGCGTGATGGCGATCGACGGGCGCGTGCTGGCCCGCTACCTCGCCGCGATCGGCAACGCCAATGCCAAGGGCGAATACTACCTGACCGACATCGTCGCGGTGGCGCGGGCCGACGGCCGCCACGTCGCGGTGGTCGAGGCCGATGCGGTCGAGACCATGGGCGTCGACAGCCGCGCCGGGCTGGCCCGGGCCGAGGCCGCGATGCAGGCGCGGCTGCGCGCGGCGGCGATGGAGGCCGGCGTCACCCTGGTCGACCCGACCAGCGTGCATCTCAGCTTCGACACGCGGCTCGCGCCCGACGTGACGGTGGAGCCGCAGGTCTGGTTCGGTCCCGGCGTCAGCGTCGAGGCCGGCGCGCAGATCAAGGGCTTCAGCCACATCGAGGGCGCCCACGTCGGCGCCGGCGCCACGGTCGGGCCGTTCGCCCGGCTGCGGCCCGGGGCCGCGCTGGGCGCCAAGGCCAAGATCGGCAATTTCGTCGAGGTGAAGAGCGCGGCGATCGGCGCGGGCGCCAAGATCAGCCACCTGTCCTATGTCGGCGACGCCGAGATCGGCGCCGACGCCAACCTGGGCGCCGGCACCATCACCTGCAACTACGACGGCTATCTGAAGCACCGCACCGTGGTCGGCCGCGGCGCCTTCGTCGGCTCCAACACCGCGCTGGTCGCGCCGGTGACGGTGGGCGAAGGCGCCATCGTCGGCGCCGGCAGCACCATCACCCGCGACGTGCCCGCCGACGCGCTGGCGGTGGCGCGCGGCCGCCAGACCGAGATCGAGCAATACGCCCCGCGCTTCCGCGCCGAGCGGGCGGCGCGCAAGGCTCAAGGCCAGGCCCATGGTCAGGCCGGGGGCAGCGGTGGGGGCAAGGAGGGCTGAGAAATGTGCGGCATCATCGGCATCGTCGGCACCGCGCCGGCCGCGCCGCGGCTGGTCGAGGGGCTGCGCCGGCTGGAATATCGCGGCTATGACAGCGCCGGCATCGCCACGCTGAACAACGGCCACATCGACCGCCGCCGCGCGCCGGGCAAGCTCGACAACCTGGCCGCGGCGATCGAGGCCAGCCCGGTGGTCGGCGCCACCGGCATCGGCCACACCCGCTGGGCCACCCACGGCGCGCCGACCGAGAACAACGCCCATCCGCACGGCACCGACAAGGTGGCGCTGGTCCACAACGGCATCATCGAGAACTACATGGCGCTGCGCCGGCGGATGCAGGGCCACAACTTCGAGACCGACACCGACACCGAGGTGGTGGCGGTGATGCTGACCGACTGCCTGAACCGCGGCATGACGCCGGAACAGGCGACGCAGGCGACGCTGTCGGAGGTGGAGGGCGCCTTCGCGCTGGGCATGATCTTCGCCGGCCACAAGGGAAAGCTGATCTGCGCCCGCCGCGGCAGCCCGCTTGCCATCGGCTATGGCGACGGCGAGATGTTCATCGGCTCTGACGCGCTGGCGCTGGCGCCGCTGACCGACCGCATCACCTATCTGGACGAGGGCGACTGGGCGGTGGTCACCGCCGACGGCGCCGACATCCGCGACGCCGAGGGACGCCACGCGGTGCGCGAGGTCCGCCAGACCGCGCTGTCCGGCGCGCTGATCGGCAAGGGTAACCACCGCCATTTCATGGAGAAGGAGATCCACGAGCAGGCGGCGGTGATCGGCGACACGCTGCAGGCCTATGTCAACCCGGCCAGCCAGACGGTGGCGCTGCCGCCGCTGCCGTTCGACCTGGCCGCGGTGCCGAAGCTGACGCTCAGCGCCTGCGGCACCGCCTACTACGCCTGCATGGTGGCGAAATACTGGTTCGAACGCATCGCCCGGCTGCCGGTGGAGATCGACATCGCCTCCGAGTTCCGCTACCGCGAGGCGCCGATGCCGGAAGGCGGCGCCGCGCTGTTCGTCTCGCAGTCCGGCGAGACCGCCGACACGCTGGCCGCGCTGCGCTATTGCCGCGACGCCGGCCAGCACATCATGGCGGTGGTCAACGTGCCGGAAAGCTCGATCGCGCGGGCGGCCGACGTGGTGCTGCCGACCTATGCCGGGCCGGAGATCGGCGTCGCCTCGACCAAGGCCTTCACCACCCAGCTCACCGTGCTGGCGGCGCTGGCTGTGGCCGCGGCGCGGGCGCGCGGCGCGATCGACGCGGCCGGCGAGGCGCGGCTGACCCACGCGCTGGCCGAGCTGCCGGCGCGCATCGCCGAGGTGCTGAACCACGACGAGGCGATCCGCGCGGTCGCCGCCACGGTCGCCGAGGCGCGCGACGTGCTCTATCTCGGCCGCGGCGTCAGCTACCCGATCGCGATGGAGGGCGCGCTGAAGCTGAAGGAGATCAGCTACATCCACGCCGAGGGCTATGCCGCCGGCGAGATGAAGCACGGCCCGATCGCGCTGATCGACGAGCATGTGCCGGTGATCGTGATCGCGCCGCACGACGCCTGGTTCGACAAGACGCTGTCGAACGTGCAGGAGACGATCGCGCGCGGCGGCAAGGTGATCCTGTTCTCCGACCAGGAGGGCGTCGACCGGCTCGCCGGCCAGGCCGCGGCGGCCTTCGCGCTGCCCGCCGTCGACCAGCTGGCCGCGCCGATCCTCTATGCCATTCCGGTGCAGTTGCTGGCCTATCACACCGCGGTGCTGAAGGGCACCGACGTCGACCAGCCGCGCAACCTGGCCAAGAGCGTCACGGTGGAATAGGGCCGCCGCGCATGGCCGAACCGCTGCGCATCGCGATGTGGTCGGGACCGCGCAACCTGTCGACCGCGCTGATGCGCAGCTTCGGCGCGCGCGTCGACTGCGCCGTGGTCGACGAGCCGTTCTATGCCGCCTATCTGGCCGCGACCGGCCTCGACCATCCGATGCGCGACGCGGTGATCGCCGACGGCGAGACCGACCCGGACGCGGTGGTCGCCCGCTGCCTGGGCCCGGTGCCGGGCGGCCGGCCTGTGTTCTACCAGAAGCACATGTGCCACCACATGATCGCCGGGTTCCCGCGCGACTGGGTCGACCGCGTCGCCAACGTGTTCCTGATCCGCGACCCTGCCCATGTCGTCGCCAGCTATGCCGCCAAGCGCGAGAACCCGTCGCTGGCCGACATCGGCTTCGGCGCGCAGAAGGACCTGTTCGACCGGGTCGCGGATCGGCTGGGTGCGGCCCCGCCGGTGCTCGACGCCGGGCGGGTGCGCGCCGACCCACACGGCTGCCTGACCGCGTTGTGCGGCCGGCTGGGCATCGCGTTCGACGCGGCGATGCTGCACTGGCCGCCGGGGCCGCGGCCGGAGGACGGGGTCTGGGCCGCGCATTGGTACGGGGCGGTGCTCACCTCCACCGGGTTCGCACCGCCCGAGGCGCCGCCGCCGGCGCTGGACGGCGCCGCCGCCCGGCTGGCGGCGCAGGCGCGCCCCCTTTACGACGCGATGCTGGCCTTCGCGCTCTGATCCCCGCCGATACGGAATCGTCACGGACTCGGCGATGCGGGCCGTTCGATAAGCGCCTATATAGGGGCTGCGCCGCGAGTCGCGCCTGAAAGGACCCCGCCAGCCCATGGCCCTGCCCCGTTTCCTGCGCATCGGCGCGGCGGTCGAGTACTGCATGCACTACGCGGAGACGCGCAAGGCGCTGTATCTGCTCGGCATCGTCTCGGCACTGGAGAGCGCGATCCTGCCGATCCCGGTGGACGCGGCCGCGATCCCGATGATGGTGGTCAACAAGGCCCGGGTCTGGCTGGTCGCCACGGTCGCGGCGCTGACGTCGGTGTTCGGCGGTGTGATCGGCTATCTGATCGGCCTGCTGACCTACGACACGCTCGGCGTCTGGCTGATCGACCTCTACGGGCTGCAGGCCGGTTTCGCCGAGGTGCAGGCCGATTTCGCCGGCGACATCTGGAACGGCGCGCTGGCCATCCTGATCGGCGCGCTGACGCCGATTCCGTTCAAGCTGGTCTGCATCGCCGCCGGCTTCATGCAGTACGATTTCCCGATGTTCCTGCTGGTCTGCGCGGTCGGCCGCGGCGTGCGCTTCTTCGGCATGGCGGTGGTGTTCTACTTTTTCGGCCCGCCGCTGAAGGGACTGCTCGAGCGCAACAAGACCGAGTTCACGCTGTTGGTTGTCGTGGTGATCGTCGCCGGCTTCGTCGCGCTGAAATACGTGCTCTGAGCCGGCGCATCGGACGTCACCGCCGGCCGGCGAGGCCGGCGGTGACGAGCCGTCGGGCGGGTCTGCGTTTCGGGCTTCACCCCAGCCAGGGATAGCGACCGGTGTCCTTTCCGGCGTAGTCCGGGTCGAGATAGATGAAGCAGCGATGGATCTTCCAGTCGCGGATCTCGAACACGTCGCACCAGCGCCCGGCCCCGTGCTCGGGTTGGCCCGCCAACCATTTTCCGTCGCGGTGCTCGCCCTCGCTGGTGCCCTCGGCGACGACCAGGTCGCTGCCCGAGAAGATCCAGTTGAAGTGCGAGAAATGGTGCTTGATCGACTTCAGCGTGCCGCCGACGTCGCCGAACAGCTTGCCGATCTGCTCTTTGCCGGTGGCAACGCCCCACTTCGGGAAATAGACCTGGGCGTCGTCGGCGAACAGGTCGAGGATGCTGCCGCCGGTCGAGGTGACGCCGCCATTGTCGAATGCCTTCAAATATTCGAGCGCGACCGACTTGCGTTGCTCGTCGGTCATCGTCTGGGTGCACAGTGCCATGCTTTCCTCCTCCGGGTTGGACGGCCCGGCCAGCCGGCCGGCCGCCGTGGCTATGCGCGTTGGGCGCGGGCGGGATGTGGTCTCAGTTCGGCAGCTTCGGCGGTTCGGCGTGCGCTGCATTGGCCGCCAGATAGGCAAAGGCGATGATCGGGCCGAGGGTGGCGCCGCCGGCCCAGTAGGCCCGGGCCGAGGCCGAGGCGACGCAGTTGCCGACGCCGTAGAGCCCAGGGATCGGCGTGTCGCTGCCGTCGACGATCCTGCCGTCCGGCATCGTCTTCGGGCCGCCCTTGGTGTCGAGGTTGCCGCCGGTCAGCAGGGCCGCGTAGTAGGGCCCGCTGTCGCTGATCGGATACATCGTCGCGTTCGGCGCGGTGGGGGATTCGGCGACCGGGCCGTTGAACAGCTGCTCGACGATGCGGTCGCCCCGCTGGAAGTCGAGATCCTTGCCGGTCCGGGCGAATTCGTTGAAGCGCGCAATCGTTGCCTTCAGGTTCGCCGCGAAGTCGGCGGACGGCATCAGCCCGCCGGTACGGGCCTTGTACCGGCCCAGCCGCTCGCCGATCGCCCCGGCCAGGGCGTCGAGCGTGTCGCCCTTGATCACATGGCGGTCGTCGGTGCCTGCCGGCACGATGAACCGGCCGTACTCGTCCGAGGCGCAGTGATCCTGTGACCGCTGGTCCCAGATCGCGACCTGGACCAGGTTGGGATAGGAGCTGGTGGTCGGGTCCCACCGGAAGAACGACTGGGCGGACTCGTTGTAGGCCAGCTTCTCGTTGGTGGTACGCACGCCGTCCATGCTGACGTAGATCATCGAATCGCCGGACGGCGAGAAGGTGCCGATCAGGCCGGGGTCGTGCGCCAGGGCCTTTTCCAGGACGATCGGGCACATCCAGGCGTAGTTCATGTTCCGCATCGCGGCGCCGACCGCGCCGGCGATGTAGACCAGGTCGCCTTCGTTGGTGGTCGCCGCGCAGCCGCCCAGCACCGGTGCGCTGAGGTAGTTCTTGCGCAGCTCCTCGTCGTGGGTGAAGCCGCCGCTGGCGAAGATCACCGCCTTGCGTGCACCGAAGCGCCAGGCACGGCCGTCGCCGGTCTCCGCCTCCAGACCGACAACCGCGCCGGCGGAATTGACGATCAGCCGCTGGACCCGATGACCGGTGCGGATGTCGACGCCAGCCGCCTCCGCCGCTGCGGACATGGTGCGGATCGCGACCTCGCCGCCGTCGGACATGGATTCCCGCGCGCCTTTCGGCAACAGCACGCGGCCGGTCGGCGCCTTGTCCTCGGGCAGTTCGGCCCAGTAGTCCGGAACGGCGGCGCAGTGGCGGTACTCCAGTGCGCCCTTCGACGCCAGCAGTTCGGTCGCGACCGAGGCGTTGTCGTAGATGGCCTCATATTGAGCGTATTCCCACGGCGTCACGCCAAGATGCGGGTCCTCGGGGTTGTAGACCTCCGGCCGCGACAGCCGCGCCATGTAGCGCAGACAGTCCGCGCGCGGGTCGGCGGTGCCGGCGGCCCGCATCGCCTCGTTGTTCGGCACCCAGTACCAGAAGGCGGCCTTCTTCGTGGTGCCGCCCAGCACCGGCGCCTTCTCGAGCAGAAGCACCCTGTTGCCCTGCCACGCGCTGAACAGGGCGGAGGCGAGGCCACCCGCCCCGCCGCCGACCACCACCATGTCGAAACTGCCGTCATAAGGCCCGCGTGCCGCGGCCGGGCGCGGCGACCGCCGGGCGGCGATGGTCTGTTGCGTCGTCATCTGTGTCTCCTCCCCTTGGTTCCGTTCCGCTCAGGCATTGCGGGCCAGCGATGGTGCGATCGCCGGGCGCGGCCGCATCAGCCGCCGCAGCCGGACGAGCGGCAGCTTGCCGGCATAGAGCAGCACGGCAATCAGGGTGAGCGCCCCACTGAGGATGCTGCCGAAGGCCGTGCTCATGCCGAGGAACGGCATGATGTTGATGATCAGTGCGAAGAACAGCGCGCCCAGCAGCGCCCCGAGGAACGACCCGCGCCCGCCGGTCAATGCCGCGCCGCCAAGCACGGCTGCGGCGATGCCGATCAGCGTGTAGGTTGCGCCGACGGTCGGGTGGCCGACACCGACCTCGGACGCCAGAAACAGCCCGGCGAACGCCGCGAGCAGCCCCGAGACGGCATAGGCGCGGATGTGGACCAGACCCGTACGCACGCCGTTGCGCCGCGCCGCCTCCTCGCGGAAGCCGGTCGCACGCAGGGCAAGTCCGCCGCGGCTGCGATACAGCCACCAGTCCGCAGCGACGGCGAAGGCGATCAGGACAAGGATCGAGCACGGGACGAACCACACGCGGGTGGTCAGCACGTCGACAAATTCCGGGCTGACGAAGCCGGCCGGCGTCGGGCGCAGATAGAGGGCGATGCCCTGCAGGACGCTCAGCGTCGCGATGGTGGTGATCACCGGGTTGATCCGCAGGCGGCGGATCATGCCGCCGTTGACGACGCCGACGGCGACGCCGATCGCCAGGCAGGCGAGGGTGCCGGCAACGACCGCGAACGCACTTGCCTCGGCGGCGATCAGGAACGATGCCGAGACCACCGTGACGCTCATTAACGAGCCGACGGACATGTCGAAACCGCCGACCAGCAAGGCGTTGAGTTGGGCCATCGCCACAAGGGCCAGCGGAACCGTCGCCAGCAGCAGATGGCGCGCATTCAGCGTGGTCAGAAAGGTGTCGGCCTGGCTGGTGGCGAAGGCGCCGACCAACAGGACCAGCAGAGCCATGAACACGAGCGGACTCCACCAGCGGTCGCGGATTCCCGGCCGCGGCGATGTCGCGGCAGGTGCACCGTCGGGCCGGCCGGCCTCGGTCGCGCGCGAGGTCAGGAACGATGCGACGATGTTCGGCTCCGTCACCGCGTCGCCTTCGAGTTCGCGGATCACCCGGCCGCGCGAGAACACCAGCACGCGGTCGCAGAGCCCGGCGAGTTCCAGCGCGTCTGCAGACTGGATGACGAACGCCGTGCCGTCGGCCGCCTTCGACCGGAGCGCCTGGTAGATGTCGAACCGTGCCTTGGCGTCGACGCCCTGGGTCGGCTCGTCAACCAGCACGACCGACGCGCGATGCAGGAAGCTGCGCGCCATCACCGCCTTCTGCTGGTTCCCGCCGGACAGCGCGCCGATCGGCTGGTCGAGCGAGGCGGTGACCACGTCCAGCTGGTCGACGAGCGCGGCGGCGCGGCGGCGCTCGCTCCCGCCATCGACGAAACCGGCCTTGGCGAAGCTGTCGAGCACTTGGACCGTCATGTTCTCGCGCACGCCAAGGTCCGCGAAGATCGATTCGCCGGCGCGGTCGCCGCTCAACATCATGATCCCGGCGTCGATCGACCGCCGGGGCGCATTCAACGGCACCGGCCGGTCGTCGAGGGTCAGGCTGCCCTGTGCATCCTCGAAGCCGGCGAGCGCGCGCAGAACCTCGCGTTGCCCGTTGCCTTCGGCGCCGGCCAGCCCGAGCACCTCGCCGCGGCGAAGTTCAAAGCCGACACCCGCGAACCGGCCGCCGGCAAGGTCGCGCACGGCCAGGCGCACCGCGTCCTGCGCTCCGGTCTTGGTCGGGAACTCCGCATCGATCGGCCGGCCGACCATCAGCGCGATCAGGGCATCCTCCGACAGATCGGCGGTGCCGTGTGTGCCCTGGAATGCGCCATCGCGCAGAATACTGACCCGATCGGCCAGGCTCAGGATTTCCGGCAGGCGGTGGGTGACGTAGACCACCGTGGTGCCTTCCGCGACGATGCGCCGGACGATGGTGTGCAACACCTCCACGTCGTGGATGTCGAGGGCTGTCGTCGGTTCGTCGAGCAGCAGGATCTTCGGCCTGTTGACCAGTGCCTTGACGATCTCGAGGAACTGGCGCTGGGCCGGCGAGAGGGCGGCGACCGTGGCCCCGACGTCGATCGAGACGCCGTAGGGCGCCAGCTGGTCGCGCGCCCAGGCCGCCATGGCCGAAAAGCCCGGCGCCGACTCGGCGTTGCCGAGGTAAAGATTCTGGGCGACCGTCAGCTCCGGGATCAGCGAATTGTCCTGGTAGACGGTGGCGAGGCCTAGCTGCCTGGCCTTCACCGGGTTGGCTTCGTCCAGCCGCTGGCCGTCGATCTCGACGGTGCCGGCGTCCGGCGCCAGCGCGCCGCTGGCGATCTTCAGCAGGGTGCTCTTGCCGGAACCGTTCTCGCCCAGGATCGCGTGCACCTCGCCCGCGCTGCACGCCAGGGTGACGTCGTCCAGCGCCAGCACGCCGGGATAGCGCTTGCTGACGCCGGCGAGCCGGAGCCGGGGCGCGGTCATCGTTTCGATTCCATTTCGACGCGGGTTCGGGCGGATGGCGGCCCGCGGCCGGCCTCGGCGGACGGCCGCGGTCGCGATGACCGTTCCTACTGGAACATCCGCGCCAGCATGTCGGCGTCGACGGCCGACGACACCGGCATCTGGTCCGGCAGGCTCGGATCGCACATGCCGGTCTGCACCTCCTTCATGCGGAACGGCACGTCCACGTGCGGCGGCACATCCGCACCGTCCAGCTTCATCATCGCCGCGGTCAGGGCGATCCGGGCCTGGAAGGTGCCGCCGGACGAGAAGAAGATGCGGAAGTTCGGGTCGTTTGCGGCCTCCCAGTCGCAGAACAGGCCCTGCTCGTCGGTGCGCAGGGTGACGATGACGTCCGGCGCGCGCTCGGCTGCCTCGTAGGCACGCACGCCGCCGCGGAACCCGTCGGCATACTCGTACAGCACGCCGTCGATGTCGGGATATTGCGACAGGAAGCTCGACATCGCCTCGAAGGTGCCTTCCTGCGTCCAGTTGGTGTCGGCCTTGCCGAGCAGCTGCATGCGGGGATCCTGCTCGATGGCCTCCTCCGAGCAGCCCTGCCAGGCGGAACTGAGCGGGTTGCCGGGCGTGCCGCCCAGCTCGACCAGCTCGACCGCGTCGTCGCTGTTGTTTTCCGCGACGAACTGGACGAACTGGCGGCCCAGCTCGCACAGATCCTCGGCAACGAAGGTCAGATAGTCCTCGCCGGCATTGCCGCCGGGTCCGGCGATGTAGGGCACCACAAGGATTCCCTCGTCGGTGGCTTCCTTGATCGCGGGCAGCAGCGCCGGGCCGGAGTCGACGAAGGTGATGATCACGTCGGCGCCCTGCACGATCAGGCTGCGCATGTCGGAGATCGCCTTGCTGGCGTCGCCGCGGGCCGACGTGTAGATGATCCGCCCCACGTTGGGATAGGTCAGCGCCTGCATCACGAATTCCATGTGGGTGACGCGGCGCCACACGTTCTCGCCAAAGCCGTCGGCCAGCGCCACGGTCAGCTCGCCGCGGCCGGTCTCGCAGTCGTTGTCGTTCCAGCACTTCAGCGCCAGCTCGCGGTCCTCCGGCGACAGCTGCTCGCTGGCGTGCCGGAATGCCTCCAGCACCACCGGGCCGATGTTATCGGTCGTGCCCATCGCCGACATCATCAGGTCGGCATCCTGGGCCTGGGCCGCGCCGGCCAGCATGCCGGCCGCCAGGCCGCCGGCGACCAGAAAGGGTGTTCTCACTGCACACTCGGGCATCGTCGTCTCCTCCACCGTTGTTTTGCGTGGGGCAGTTGGCCTGCCCTCGGATTTGCCCGGCAGGCGGCTAGGGCGCGCCTGCGATCCTGTCGGCCGTTCGGCCGAAAATGCGGGAAAGGGCTGCGTGCAGCGTGCCGGCTCGCAGGTTGGCCAGCCCCATGCCCAGCGCGATCGCCACGCCGTGGATCATGAACTGGATCGCGGTCGACAGATCGAGCATGCGCAGGATCTGACCGAGCTGGGTCAGGAACAGTGCCGCGCCGCCGATGGCGATCATGCTGCCGATGCCGCCGGTCACGGCGGTACCGCCGAGCACGGCCGCCGCGATCGGCGCCAGCAGGTAGTTGGCGCCCACTTCCAGCGTCGGATTGCGGATGAACGCAGCCAGCAGGATTCCAGCCACGCCATACAGCGTCGCGGCGATCGCATAGGCGGCGACCTGATGGCGCGTTACCGGCAGGCCGGCGATCCAGGCAGCCCTGGGGTTGGCGCCGACGGCGACGAAGCGGCGGCCGACCGTCGTCAGACGCAGGCCGACGGTCAGCACGGCCGTCAGCGCCGCCGCGACCCAGATCGCCGAGTTGATCGACAGGAACCGGGCCTCGCCCCAGTCGGCGAGCAGCGGCGGCACGCTGGCTTCCTGGGCCACGCCCTCGCGATACCAGAGGACCAGGCCGGTCAGGATCGTGCCGACCGCGAGCGTCACGATCAGGGCATTGAGCTTGAACAGGGCGACCAGCACGCCGTTGATCACCCCGACGACGAGCGACAGGGCCAGGGCCACGACGATGGCGAGCGCCAGGCCGCCATTCTCGCCGCCAGTCATGCCGAGGATGACGGAACTGGACAAGGTGATCACCGCAGGAATCGACAGGTCGATGCCGCGCATCATCAGCACCAGCGCCTCGCCCATCGCCGTCATGGCGAGGAAGGCGGCCAGCGGTGCTATGGCCAGGATCGATGTCGCCTGCAGGCTGCGCGGCACCAGTACGGCGCTGACGGCAACCAGGACGACAAGGGCGATCCAGATCGCGGCGAAGCGCATGCGGATGCGCTGACCGCTCGCCACGGCGCGCGTCGCCCGGTGATCGTCCGTCCCTCCCCGAGACATCTGACGCTCCCTCGCCTCGGCGCCCCCTCCGCGCCGCGACACAGTGTCCGACGGCCGGACGACCGGAGGATCGCCGCGGCAGCAGAAATGTTCGTATAGCGAACATTTGTTTGTATTACGAACATGTTGCGGGCCGCGTGCGCATTTGTCAACAGCGTTGCCGCGCGCCGGACGCCGCGACTTCGGGCAATGCGAACGCGGCCGGGCGAGCGGCAACGCCGCTTCCGGGCGCAAGGACCGGGTTTGCCTGCGTCGCCTTTCGAAGGCTTGATTCGACCGCGGCCGCTACTGCGCGGCGGCGGCGACCTGTGCGCTCAGGCGGGACCGGGCAGTCCGCTGTCGATCCGCACCGAGCCGCCGTCGACCACGACGGGGACCGCAACCAGACGGTCGCCAAGGGGCGGGCCGTCGACGCAGACTCCGCTCACCGGATCGAACAGGCCCAGGTGATGCGCGCATTTCAGCCGGCTGCCGTCGGCGGTGAGAAAGCGGTCTGGCCGCGCCGGCGCGTTCAGCGGCAGCTGGAAATGGGGACAGATGTTGAGGAACGCGCCAACCGCGCCCGCTGAGCGGACGACGATCAGCGAGAACGCGTCGCGGCCGGTGCCGAAGCGCACCTCCTTGACGCCCGGGTCGGCAATGTCGTCGAGCCGGCAAAGCGCGGTGCCCGGCGCCGGCGCATGCGGCCGGTCGTGCCAGCGGCCGGCGAGCAGGGAAACCACGCCTTACCCGCCCTGCGAAGCGCGGGACCTCACACGCGCTCCAGCAGCATCGCGATGCCCTGGCCGACACCGACGCACATCGTGCACAGCGCAATGCGCCCGCCGCGGCGCTGGAGCTCCTCGGTGGCCGTCAGAGCCAGCCGGGCGCCCGACATGCCCAGCGGATGGCCCAGCGCGATCGCGCCCCCGTTCGGGTTGAGGTGCTCGGCGTCGTCGGGCAGGCCGAGCGCGCGTGCGACCGCCAGCGCCTGGGCGGCAAAGGCCTCGTTCAGCTCGATCACGTCGACGTCGCCCAGCGTCACCCCGGTGCGCTGCAGCAGGCGGCGGGACGCATCCACCGGCCCGATGCCCATGATGCGCGGCGCCACCCCCGCCGTTGCCATGCCGACGACCCGTGCCCGCGGAACCAGGCCATGGCGGCTCGCCGCCGCTTCGCTGGCAATGACCAGCGCGGCCGCGCCGTCGTTCACGCCGGCGGCATTGCCGGCGGTAACCGTGCCGCCTGCGCGGAACGGCGTCGGCAGCCTGGCAAGCGCGTCCGCCGTGGTGTCCGGCCGCGGATGCTCGTCGGCATCGACGGTCAGCGGGCCACCCTTGCGCTGCGGGATGGCGACGGGAGCGATCTCGGCCGCTAGCCGGCCGCTGGCAATCGCCCGGCCCGCGCGCTGCTGCGAGCGCAGCGCGAAGCCATCCTGGTCCTGGCGCGTAACGTCGAAATCCGCCGCCACGTTCTCGGCCGTCTCCGGCATCGAATCGGTGCCGTAGCGCGCGTGCATGGCGCGGTTGACGAAGCGCCAGCCGATGGTGGTGTCGTAGATCTCGGCGTTGCGCGAGAACGGCGCGTCCGCCTTCGGCAGCACGAACGGCGCCCGCGACATGCTCTCAATGCCGCCCGCGACCAGCAACCGGGCCTCGCCAGCCCTGATGGCGCGGGCCGCGCTGCCGACGGCGTCGAGGCCGGAGCCGCAAAGCCGGTTGACCGTGCTGCCGGGCACCGTGTCGGGTAGGCCGGCCAGCAGCAGCGCCATCCGGGCGACGTTGCGGTTGTCCTCGCCGGCCTGGTTGGCGCAGCCGAGCACCACGTCGTCGACGGCGGCCCAGTCGACCCCTTGGTTGCGCGCCATCAGCGCCCGCAGCGGATGGGCGGCGAGGTCATCGGCGCGGACCCCGGCGAGTGCGCCGCCGAAGCGGCCGATCGGCGTGCGCACGGCGTCGCAGATGAAGGCTTCGGTCATGGCACGGCTTCCTTGTGCACGATCAGGCGTCGACGGACCGGAAAGATCTCGAGGCCGGCACGGTCGGCGACCAGCCCCCACAGCCCCTGCGGCGCGAACAGCATCACCACCACCGCCAGCAGGCCGAGGACAATCAGATACACCGCGCCGAGATCGGCCAGGAAGGCGCGCAGGACGAAAAACACGACGGTGCCGACGATCGGACCTTCGATCCGGCCGACGCCGCCGATCACCACGATGAAGATGACATAGGCGGTCCAGTCGACGACGTTGAAGGCAGCCTCCGGCGAGATGCGCAGCTTGGCGATGAAGACCAGCGCGCCGACCATGCCGGTGACGAAAGCCGCGGCGACGTAGACGAGGTAGCGGGTGCGGGCGTTGTCGACGCCGACGCTCTCGGCCGCCGGTTCGGAATCGCGGATCGCGGTCAGCGCCAGCCCGTGGCGCGAGCGCAGCAGCGCATAGACCAGGGCGACCGAGCCGACCGCCAGCGCCAGCGCGCTCCAGAAGACCGCCCGGTCGCGGCCGTCGTTGTCGGCGGCGATCGCCTTGACGACATCGACCGGCAGGCTCATGCCGGAACCGCCGCCCAGGGCCGTGACCTGCGCGAGCACCAGCATGTAGACCTCGGCCACCACCCAGGTGCCGATGGCGAAATAGGCCGCCCTCAGCCGGAACACCACGGCTGCGGTCGGGATCGCGATCAGCGCCGCGGCAACGCCGGCCAGGGGTATGCAGAGCACGGGATTGACGCCGAGGAACACGGCGCCGGCGAACAGCCCGTAGCCGCCGAGCCCGACGAACGCCTGCTGTCCGACCGAGACCAGCCCGGCATAGCCGGCGAGCAGGTTCCACATCTGGGCGAGCGTCAGATAGGTGCAGATTTCGACCGCCAGCCGGATGTCGCCACGGCCGAGCCACCAGGGCCCGGCGATCAGGCCGGCCAGCAGGCCGGCCAGCGCCAGCAGCGCGATGCGGCTGGTGCGCGTCGAAGTGGCGACGGAAAAGCGCTGCGCCATCGCCTCAGTCCCGGAGCCGCGGGAACAGGCCCTGCGGGCGGACCGCCAGGACGGCCAGGAATGCGATATGCCCGGCCAATACCTGGGCGCCGGGGTGGATCTCGGCGCCGATCCCCTGGGCGACGCCGAGGATGATGCCGCCGGCCAGCGTGCCCCAGAGGTTGCCGAGGCCGCCGATGATGACCGCCTCGAAGGCGAACAACAGCCTGGCCGGGCCGATCTCGGGGGTGAAGTTGGTGCGGATGCCCATCAGGATGCCGGCGACCGCGCAGACCGCGAGCGAGATCGCCATGGCCAGCGCGAAGATGTGGCGGTTGTCGATGCCCATCAGCCGCACCACCGAGGGATTGTCGGAGGTCGCCCGGAAGATGCGCCCGATGCGGCTGCCGAACAGCATCAGCTGCAGCGCGCCGATCACCGCGACCGCGACGCCGAAGGTCAGCAGCGGCAGCCATCCGACGGACAGGCCGGCGCCGATCTCTATGCTGGCCGTTTCCAGGGCACCGGCCTGAAGGCGCTGCGTGTCGGCCGAGAAGCCCTCCAGCAGCACGTTCTGCAGCACGATCGACAGGCCGAAGGTGACCAGCAGCGGCGGCAGGATGTCGCCGCTGCCGAGGGTGAAATTGAGCACGCCGCGCTGCAGGGCATAGCCAAGCGCGAACATCGCCGGCACCACGATCGCCAGTGCCAGCAGCGGATGCAGCCCCAGCCCCTCGACCGCGGCCAGGCCCAGGAAGGCGGCCAGGATGATCAGGTCGCCATGGGCCAGATTGACCAGGCGCATGACCCCGAAGATCAGCGACAGCCCGGTGGCGAACAGTGCGAACAGCCCACCGGTCAGCACTCCCTGTACGATGGCGTTGACCCACTCCACCGCTCAGACCCCGAAATAGGCCTGTGTGATCCGGTCGAGCGTCAGCGACGCCGGCCGGCCGGTCAGAGAGACATGGCCCTCCTGGAAGCAGTAGACGCGGTCGGCCACCGCCATCGCCTGCTGCACGTCCTGCTCGACGATCAGCAGCGCGGCGCCGCCCGCCTTGATCGCCGGCAGCGCGGCGTAGATGTCCTTGATCACCGTCGGCGCCAGGCCGAGGCTGATCTCGTCGCACAGCAGCAGACGCGGATTGGCCATCAGGGCGCGCCCGATCGCCACCATCTGCTGCTGCCCGCCCGACAGCGCGGTGCCCGGAGCGTTCCGCCGCTCGCGCAACACCGGAAACAGCCCGTACACGCTGTCCAGCGTCCAGTGGCCGGGCCGGTCGACGCAGCCGCCCATGAGCAGGTTTTCTTCGACCGACAGCGAGGGAAACAGCTGACGGCCTTCGGGTACAAGCGCGATGCCGCGGCGCACGACGCGATGCGGCGGCTGGCCGCCGATCGCGGCGCCGGCGAAGTGCACGGCTTCGGGCGTCGCGCCCAGCCGGCCGCAGATCGTGTTGAGGAACGTGCTCTTGCCGGCCCCGTTGGCGCCGATGATGGCGACCGTCTCGCCTTCGTCGACGCTCAGGTCGATGCCGAACAGCGCCTGGAAGTCGCCATAGCGCGCCGTCAGCCCGCGCGTCTTCAGCAATGGCCCGCTCATTCGGCCGCGATGCCCATGTAGACTTCGCGCACCTTCGGGTCGGCCATCACGGTGTCGGGCGCGCCTTCGGCCAGCAGCCTGCCGAAATTGATCACGACCAGCCGATCGACCACCGACAGCAAGGCGTGAACCACATGCTCGATCCAGATGATCGAGACGCCTTCCGCGCGCACCGCTGTGATCGCCGCGACCAGTTCGCGGCACTCGCCCTCGGTCAGACCGCCGGCGATCTCGTCGAGCAGCAGCACGCGCGGGCGGGTGGCCAGCGCGCGGGCGAGCTCGAGCCGCTTGCGCTCAAGCAGGGTCAGCCGGCCGGCGGGCACGTTGGCCTTGTCCAGCAACCCGGTGCGCTCGAGCACCTGGCCGCACAGCTCGTGGATCTCGCGCTCCGCCGCGCCGGTGCCGAAGGCGGCGCCGACCAGCAGGTTCTCGAACACGGTCATCTTGGCGAAGGGATGCGGGATCTGATAGCTGCGGCCGATGCCCATCCGGCAGCGGACATGCGGCTTCAGCCCGGTAATGTCGTGGCCGTCGAAGCGGATGCGCCCGGAATCCGGCCGCAGGCCGCCGGTGATCAGGTTGAACATCGTCGACTTGCCGGCGCCGTTCGGGCCGAGCACGCCGAGCGCCTCGCCGTCGGTCAGCGCGATGTCGAGCCCGTCCGCGACCACGACCGCGCCGAAGCGCTTGGTCACCTTGTCGAGCTGGATCAACACCCCGGTACCATATGCGCGCTATCCGACACGTGGGGACGTCATGCCCGGGCTTGAACCGGGCATCTCTCACCGACGGGCGCCGGCCCGTCGGTCGCCGCCGCGCGCGATCCGCCAGGGACGGCATCCCTCGTTGCCGGGGAAGTCCCCGGGTCGAGCCCGGGGACGACGATCGGCGGGATCAAGCCAGCCGGGATCCGCATCCTCAGACGATAGGTTCCATCTCGCCGCCAAGGGGAATGTCCGGAGCGGTCTCGTTCGAGGTGATGACGATGTCGTAGGGATGCGCGCCGTCGACAAAGCGCCACTGCCCGCCGACCAGCGGGGTCTTGGCCACGTTTGGCACCGGACCGGCGGTCCAGTCGAGCCGGCCGACGATCGAGTCCATCTGCAGGCCGGCAACGGCGGCCATGATCGCGTCGGCATCGTCCGGGCCGCCGGCCGCACGCAATGCCGCCGCCGCGACCTCGAACAGGGCATGGACGAAGCCGATCGGCTGGGTCCACTGCTTGCCGGTCTCGCTTTCGAACTCGGCCGCGAGGTCGGCGCAGCTTTGTCCGGTCAACGACGAGGCGAACGGGTGCGTCGGCGTCCACCACACCTCCGACGAAAGGTTGTGGCCCTGGTCGCCCAGCGCCTCGACGGCGACCGGGAACAGGATCGCCTTGCCGACGGAGGCCACCTTCGGCGTGAAGCCCTGTTGCTTGGCCTGAGTCCAGAACGTGGTGAAGTCGGGCGGGATCATCACGCCGGTGACGATCTCGCTACCGTCTTCCTTGAACGCCGAGATGTAGGACGTGAAATCGTCGTTCAGGTTCTGGTACCGGCCCGGATCGAGCAGGCTGTAGCCCTTCTCGGTCAGCACCGGCGGGAAGCCGATACTGGGGTCGCCCCAGGCATTGCCGTCGCCGTCGTTGGGAAACAGGCCGCCGACCTTCCTGTTGGTCGCGACCTTGTCCCACATGTGGGTGAACACCGCGATCACGTCCTCCAGGCCCCAGAAGAAGTGATAGGTGTACTGGAACGGGCTGACCGGGTCGCCGCCGCGGGTGAAGAACCACGGCTGCCACGGCGCAACGCTGGAAATGCAGGCGACTCCGTTGATCTCGCACTGGTCGCTGACCGGGTTGGTGGTCTCCGGCGTCGAAGCGACCAGCATCAGGTTGACCTCGTCGTCGAGGATCAGCTCGCCGGCGACCTCAGCGGCGCGGTTGGGGTTGGATTGGCTGTCCTTGTCGATGATCTCGACGGCATAGACGGTACCGTCGATCTCGAGCCCATCGGCGAACACGCGCCGCATCTGGGCGAGAACGAAGCTGTCGGCCTCGCCGAACGGCGCCAGCGGGCCGGTCTGCGGGCTGACGTAACCGATCCTGATCGTGCCCGACTGCGCGATCGCCGGCTTCGGCAGGTGCGAGGCCAGTGCGGCGGTGCCGGCGCCGGCCGCCGAGGCCTGCAGCAGGCGCCGGCGGCTGAAGCGGCTGCGGTTCAACGGTATCGTCATGTCGTCCCTCCCACGGTTGTGTTCATTGCGGCGGCTCGCCGGCCCACGCCCGGGCAATCAGCCCGCGGATGCTGTCGCGCGTGACCGGGGCCGGATTGGCATAGGCGCTCTGCACCGCCAGGACGGCCGCCCGGTCAATGCCGCTCTCCGGCATGCCCAGTTCGCGCAGGCTGCGCGGCGCGTCGATGGCGCGGGTCAGGTCGTACAGGGCGCGCGGTCCGTCGGTCGCACCGAGCGCCGTCGCGATGCGCGCCATCGCGGCCGGTGCGGCACCGGCGTTGTAGGCCGCCGCATGCGGCAGCACGATGGTGTGGGTCTCGGCATGGGGCAAGTCGAACGCGCCGCCGAGCGTGTGGCAGAGCTTGTGATGCAGCGCCATTGCCGCGCCGCCGAGCGCGATTCCGCACAGCCAGGCGCCATAGAGCGCATCGGATCGCGCGGTCGCGTCGTCCGCCGCGCGCATCAGGGCCGGCAGGGCGCGGCCCAGGGCGCGGATGCCCTCTTCGGCAACCACGGCGATCACCGGGTTGCAGTCCCCGGCATACAGCGCTTCGACCGAGTGGGCGATTGCGTTGACGCCGCTGGAACCGGTCAGCCCGCGCGGCAGGCCCAGGGTCAGGTCGACGTCGTACAGCACGGTCTCGGGCAGCACCTTGGGGCTGCGCAGCGTGGTCTTCACCCCGGCCTCGGTCTGGCCGAGGATGTCGGTCATCTCGGACCCGGCATAGGTGGTCGGCACCGCCAGTTGGGGCAGGTCGGTGCGCAGCGCGATCGCCTTGCCGAGGCCGGTGGTCGAGCCGCCGCCGACGGCGACTGTGCAGTCGGCACGGACCTCGGCCACCCGGGCCATCGCCCGCTCGGTGGTCTCGACCGGCGTGTGCATCGCCGCCTCGGCGAAGACGCCGGCCGACAGGTCGCCGATCAATGCGCCGACCGCTTCGGCCTGCGCCGCCTGTTGCGGCGTGGCCAGCACCAGCGCGCGGCGGGCGCCGAGCCGCTCGACCTCGGCGCGCACCTGCCGCACCGTGCCGCTGCCGAACACGACCCGTGCCGGAATGCCCTTGAACGTGAAGGCCTGCATTCAGGCGGCCTCCGCGTGCGCCTTGCGTGTCCGCTCGTGCAGGGCGCGAAGCACCGTCAGTTCAAGCTCGGTCGGTGCGGCCGTTTCGTCGACGGTCGCGGCGAAACGCACCGGCCAGCCGGTGGCGGCGCCCACCTGCGCGCGGGTGACGCCCGGGTGCAGCGCCGTCACCGTCAGCTCGCGGGTCTCCGGATCCGGGCGCATGACGCACAGATCGGTGACCACGACCGTCGGGCCCTTCGTCCGCGCCCCCGCCTCGGCGCGGGAGCCGCCGCCGGCCGCGTGCCCCATCGACGTGACGAAGTCGATCCTGTCGACAAACGCCCGGCCCGTCTGGCGCATGATGATGAACACCTCGCCGCTGTCCGTGGCGATCTCCGGTGCACCGCCGCCGCCGGGCAGCCGCACCTTGGGGTTGTCGTAGTCGCCGATTACGGTGGTGTTCAGGTTTGCGAAACGGTCGATCTGGGCCGCGCCGAGGAAGCCGACGTCGATGCGGCCGCCCTGCAGCCAGTAGCGGAACATCTCGGGCACCGACACGGTCACCAGCGCGGTCTCGCACAGCTCGCCGTCGCCGATCGACAGCGGCAGCACGTCCGGCCGGGTCTCGATCGTGCCGGATTCGTAGATCAGCACCACGTCGGGCGCATGGGTCAGCCGGGCCAGATTGGCGGCCGCGCTCGGCAGCCCGATACCGACGAAGCAGACCTGCCCGTTCTTCAGCGCCCGCGCCGCGGCGACGGTCATCATTTCCTCGGCGGAATAGGAGGCATCGGTCATTGCGCCGGCCCAATAGAACCGTCCGTCATGCCCGGCGTTGTGCCGGGCATCTCCATGGACAAGGACGCCTTTGCCTGGAGATGGCCGGGACAACCCCGGTCATGACGCGGTTTTCCTGGATACGCTGCCGGCATTACGACGCCCTCCGCAGCGGCTCCTGCCGCTCCAGCACATTGGCCGTCATCCAGGCCAGGAAGGTGTCGCGCTCGCGCGCGATCGCGTCCCAGCCCTTGTAGAACGCGTTGTCGCGCTTGTAGTAGCCGTGCGCGAACGAGGGGTAGGCGCCGCCCTTCACCTCCGCCACCGCCGAGACGGTCCAGGCGGGCAGGATCACCGCATTGGGTCCGCCGCCGAGCTCGTCGACGATTTCCTCCACCGTCACGATCGACCGCCGCGCGCCGAGCACCGTTTCCTTCTGCACCCCGACGATGCCTTCCAGCAGCACGTTGCCGCGCCGGTCGGCCTTCTGTGCATGGATGATGCCGACATCCAGCTTGTGCGCGGGCACGCAGGCCAGCCGCTCGCCGGTGAACGGGCAGTCGATGAAGCGGATGTCCGGGTTCACCTGCGGCAGTTCCACCCCGACATAGCCACGGAAGAAGGCCGCGGGCATGCCCGCCGCCGCCGCCTCATAGGCGTTGGCCATTGCGGCGTGGCTGTGTTCGGTCAGCGCCAGCGGCTTCGGCCAGCCGTTCTCGACCGCGTCGCGCATGCGATGCAGCGAACCCACGCCTGGGTTGCCGCCCCACGAGAACACCAGCCGGTCGGCGCAGCCCATGCCGATCATCTGGTCGTAGATCAGGTCCGGCGTCATGCGGACCAGGGTCAGACCGGTGCGCCGCTGGCGGATGATCTCGTGGCCGGCAGCAAAGGGGATCAGATGGGTGAACCCCTCCAGAGCAACGGTGTCACCGTCCCTGACCAGGCCGGCGACGGCTTCGCTCAGCGTGGTGATCTCGGCCATCCCGTCACCTCCGATAGAACGGCGGGATCTGGGCGTCGACGTTGACCCAGACCGATTTCGGCTGGGTGTATTCGCGCATCGCCTCGAAGCCCATCTCGCGGCCGTAGCCGCTCTCGCCGAAGCCGCCGAACGGCGAGCCTGGATGGACCCGCTTGTAGCAGTTGATCCACACCATCCCGGCATGGATGCCCTTGGCGAAGCGGTGTGCCCGCTGCAGGTTGGCGGTCCACAGGCCGGCGCCCAGGCCGTAGCGGGTGTTGTTGGCCAGCGCCAGCGCCTCGTCGTCGTCGCGAAATGTGAACACGCTGGCGAACGGGCCGAATACCTCCTCGTGCGCCACGCGATCGTCCGGATGCGCACGCACGACGGTGGGTTCGACGAAGCAGCCGGCCGCCAGCGCGGGATCGTCCGGCGTCTTGCCGCCGGTCAGAATCTCGCCGCCCTGCTGTCGGGCGATCTCCGCGAACGCCAGCACCCGTTCCTGGTGCAGCCGCGAGGTCAGCGGGCCCATCTCGGTGCCCGGGTCGCGCGGATCGCCGAGCCGGATCGAGCGGGCCAGGGCGACGAACCTGTCCAGGAAGGCGTCGGCAATCCGCTCGTGCAGGAGCAGCCGCGAGCCGGCGATGCAGGCCTGTCCCTGGTTGTGGAAGATCGCCCAGGCCGAGCCGCCGACCGCCGCCGCCAGGTTGGCATCCTCGAACACGATGTTGGGGCCCTTGCCACCGAGTTCGAGCTGGACCTTCTTCAGGTTGCCGGCGGACGCCTCCACGATCCGGCGGCCGGTGGCGGTCGAGCCGGTGAAGGCGATCTTGCCGATGTCCGGATGCGCGGCGATGCGCTGCCCGGCTTGGTCGCCATAGCCGGGCACGATGTTGACGACGCCGGGCGGAATGCCGACTTCCAGCATCAGCTCGCCGATCCTCAGCGTCGACAGCGGCGTCAGCTCCGACGGCTTGATCACCACGGTGTTCCCGGCGGCCAGTGCGGGGCCCATCTTCCAGCTGGTGAACATCAGCGGGAAGTTCCACGGCACGATCTGTCCGACCACGCCGATCGGCTCGCGCTGGACCCAGTTCAGGAAGCCGGCGTCGACCGGAACGACGCTGCCCTCCAGCTTGTCGGCCATCCCGCCGAAATAGCGGAAGCACAGCACGGTGCGCGGCACGTCGAGCGCCAGGCAGTCGCGGATCGGATGGCCGGTGTCCATCGATTCCAGCTTGGCGAGCTCGCCCGCCTCGGCCTCGATCCGGTCCGCGAGCTTGAGCAGCAGCCGGCCGCGGTCGTGCGCGGCCAGGCCCGCCCAGGCAGGAAACGCCGCTTTTGCCGCCGCGACGGCGGCATCGACATCGGCGGCGCGCGCCTCGGCGATCGCACAGATCGTGGTGCCGTCGAACGGATTGATCACGGGAATCGTACCTCCCGCCTGTCCGTCGACCCATGTCCCGCCGATCAGCAGCTTGGTCTGCAGCGCCATCCGCGCACGCTCTCCCCTGCAATACCCGGGATCGTCAGGCCCGGATTCGTCCGGCGCCGCGCACTGCCCGCTGGCGATGAAGCGCCGAGCCGGCCGTCGTCTCTCATTCCCGAGGAGATGGCCGGGGCTGGCCCGGCCGTCACGTGGTTCCGTTAGCCTAGAACGTCACCGGCACCACCGGCGCCTCGCCCTTGGCGATCATCGCCGGCACCCGCGGGCTCGCATTCTCCCAGACCAGCAGCATCGAGCGTTTCGGCGAATAGCCCTGGTGGCGGATGTCGGCCGGCATGGCCGCGACGTCGCCGGCTCGCATCGTCACCTTGGCGCGCGGCCTGCCCGTCGCCTTGTCCTTGACGTCCCAGACGATCTCGTCGGACAGCTGCACGAACCACTCGACCCGGTCGTTGCCGTGCTCGACCGGCAGGATGAACTCCTCGGTTGTCGGGCAGTACAGGCTCTCGCGCAGCACCGAGCATACGCTCGGGTTCCAGGTCACGTCGGAGCGGGACAGGTAGGCGAACAGGTTGAACGCCGAGACCTCGTTCTCGAAGCCGGGCTCGACCTCCACCGTCGGCTCGTCCTGGCTCACATCGCGGAACATGCGGTTGACCGGATAGCCGGCGGCGTCGGAGCGGCGCGGCGTGTCGCCGGGCAGGCCGACCATGCGCTTCGCCGTCACCCGCTGGCGCATCACGGCACCGTCGTTGTCGCCGTTCTTGCGGCCCCAGGGGTCCTCGGTCTCCTGCGGTGCGGCGAACGGGTCGTAACCCCGGTTGGTCCAGTCGGCGATCATCGCCTTGAAGATCTGCATCAGGTCCTCGGACTCGAAGCGCTCCTGCCAGTCGATGCCCGCCTTGCGATAGGCGTCGTTGTAGTGGCCGGCGAACATGTCGACCTGGCCGTAGAGGTTGGTGGTACCGAAAACCGAGTCGAAGTTGACGGTGCCGTAGAAGAAGCCCCAGGCGACATCGCGCATCAGCGCGCGCAGGAAGGCGTCGATCGCCATCACATGGCGCCCCTTGGGCCATTCGATATGCGCGAAATACTCATCGCGGCGGAACGCGAAGGAACCGGCCTTGAACGAGCGGTAGCCGGTCGCATTGTCGGCCGGCCGTTCCTCGAAGGCCTGCTGGATGTCGACGATCTCGGTCATGGAATCACTCCGTCGGTCAGCGCGGGATCGGTGTCACTTCAGGCAGATGTCCGCCCATTTCTCGACGCTTGCCGGCCCCTGCACGGTCTGGATGGTCAGCACGCCCGGGGCCGCCGCCGCGAAACGGTAGACGCAGCCGGCCGGCAACAGCCCCATATGGCCGCGGCGCAGCACCAGGCGTCCCATCTTGCGGCCGGATGGCGGCTCGTCGAGCCGGTGGCCGCCGTCCGCGTCGGCGGCCAGCGGCAGCTTGTCCGGCTTCAGCAGATGCACCTCGACCGTGCCGTCCATGCACAGGGCGAATTCGTCATGGGCGTTGGCGAACCAGGGCGAGGTGCCGTCGGCCCGCAATGCCTCGATCACATATTCCATGTTCTTCGCCACCACGACGCGCTCGTAGGGTGCCGCCGCGGACGCGACCTCGAACACGTTGGAGAAAACATAGTTCTTCGGGTCGTCGTCGAGCACGTCGACGCCGCCCTTGCGAAAGTCGGCCAGCGAGCCGAAGACCGTGGTGTACTCGAAGTCGGCGGCCGGATGTGCCCGACCGCCGGGCTCAGCGCGTGCGCCACTCATGGCAGCCCTCCCTTGCGTCGCGGCCCGCAGCCGGGCTCGTCTCGACCTGCGTGTCGCGCAGTTCGCTTTCCAATACGCTAGGGGTCGTGCGACCCTTGCGTCAACGACGTTGTTCGCATATCAAACATTTGTTCGCATATCGCACAAACTTGATCACGGATCAGCCCATGCAGCAGGAACGCGCCGCACCGGAACGGTCGGGAGACTTCGTCGGGTCGCTGGCGCGCGGGCTCGCGGTGATCCAGGCGTTCGGTGCTGACGCCAGCCGGATGACGCTGACCGAGGTGGCCGAGCGCACCGGGCTGACGCGCGCCGCGGCGCGCCGGTTCCTGCTCACCCTGCACCAGCTCGGCTTCGTCGCCTATGACGGCAAGTTCTTCGCGCTGACGCCGAAGGTGCTCAGCCTCGGCTTTTCCTATCTCTCGTCGCTGGATTTCTGGGAGGCGACCCGGCCCTATCTGGAGGACGTCACCCACGCGCTGAACGAATCCTGCTCCGCCGCGGTGCTGGACGGCGCCGACGTGGTCTATGTCGCCCGTTCCGCCGCCCGGCACCGCATCATGTCGGTGGTGCTGCGGATCGGCAGCCGGCTGCCGGCGCATGCGACCTCGATGGGCCAGGTGCTGCTCGGCGCGCTGGGCGAGCGCGAATGGCAGGCCTACTGCGCCAAGGCGCAGCTCAGCCGCTTCACCAGCCGCACGCTGACCGACCCGGCGGCGCTGCTGCAGCGCGTGCGCGCCACCCGCGAGCACGGCTACGCGCTGGTCGACCAGGAGCTGGAGGAAGGGTTGCGCTCGATCGCGGTGCCGATCTGCGACGGGCGCGGCGCGCCGATGGCTGCGATCAACATCAGCACCCAGGCGGCGCGGGTGTCGAAGTCGGCCATGCTGCGCGATTTCCTCCCGCGGCTGCGCACCGCCGCCGCGCGCATCGGCGCGCCATCACCTGAGGCGAGCGCTTGCGCGGCGGCGCCGCGCGTATCGATACCGGCGCGCGACGGCGGTTGCCGCCGAGCGCGGCGCGTTCCCGCGTCGCGCGGACGGCGTCGCGCAACAGACGCAGGCCGGCAAGCTCGGCTTCGGTAGAGCGGCTGATTTGTAATCAGTAGGTCGGGGAGTCAGTCCCTCAGCCGGCAATGAAATCAATGAGTTACAGAGACGCTCCCGCCCTGGCGCCAAGCCGGGGAGCTATGGGAAAGCATGCCCGTCCGCTTGCTTTCGGTCCTGCACAGGCCAGTAGACTCTGCGCGACTGGCGATGACGGTTCCCCCACGGGGGCGGTCGATGATTGCAGTTATATCCATGCCGTTTCAGCGGTTTCTTTGGCGAAAGCATTCGCGTTGCACTGCCGGCTGGCGACCTGGACTCGCGTTGGGGCACACGATCTGGTATATGCCCCGACGTCATGGACGAGTCTTGCGATTCTCCGACTGCGACGTGTTCGCCTATATCGCGAGCGGGTTCGCTGCCTGGCGACCATCGACCTCTGGTTCGACAGTGCATTCGTCGTTGGCGACGCAGTGGTCAGTGCCGGGCGAAATGGTGTGATCGCCGCGCGTACGTCGTTGGGCAGATCATGGCTGCGCCGTCGACGGCTGCTCGAACGGTTGGTCGAACGGCGCATTCTTGGCCAGCCCGCCACCGTGCTCGCGAGTTCGGCTCCGCCGACCGGGTGGCAGGCGTCGCGGCGCGGTCGTTGCTGGCCGAGTACTTCCGCCCGCTGGATGCTACGGTTCGCGGCGGATCGAGAGGATGCGAGGACCGGGCGGAACCGGCCGATCCGGGCGAGGCGATCTTCTGGTCTGCGTACAGGCATGCGGGGAAGGACGCTATGGCGGTTGCCCGCGTATGCAGGAGTTCCTGCGGCTGTACGGCTTCTGCCACAACCTCGCGTTCGTCTCGTTGCTGTGCGGGTCGGGCTCGCGGCAGCTGTTACGCTCTTGGTCCGTGGCGACTCGACCAGAGCTTGCGTGCGCAGCCCTGATACAGGCGGCAGCGGCCGGTATTGTCGAGGCTCGGCTTGTTCCATCGGTACCTGGTCCATCGCCTCTATGCCGTCGAGGCGCGCTGGGTGGGCATGGTGCGTCGTCGGAGGATCGGGATGAGGATTGAGATTTTTGATGTCGGGCATGGGTCGTGCTCAATGCTCCGCCTTTAATGGAGGTTCGGACGCCATGGATAAACACAAGGAGGTGGACATCGGGACCCCAGTGTGACGTTCGGTGGCCAGATCATTGATCTCTTGATCGCACAGAACCTGGATGAAGATCGTCAGGGGGTTTGGTGTCCGGCGCAAGGGACGCCATAAGAGCATTCGCTAGCAATCCGACAGTGACAGCCGCAGCCCTTGCGTCAATGAAGCGCGAACATGGCATGGGCATGATTACGGGCGGCGCATCAGATCATCAGTCACTTCGGAGCGGGTTTTGTCGGTAAGCGCATTCCTGATGCTGGCGGCGTTCACGCGTTGCCGCCAACCAGTTCGGGGTCAATTTTTCGGACACCAACAACCTGAGCTTGGCTGTATTCGTTCGCTACGGACCATTCACAATTTTGTTCGGCGGCGATCTAGAGACAGCCGGTTGGCGAGCGCTGTTGCGAAATCGGTGGTTTGTGCGGGACTTGGCCACGGTGAACCTGCTTGTCGCTTCACACCATGGCAGGCTGAGCGGTACCTGTGACGAGGTCTTCAGTATTTGTCGACCCGAGGCTGTAATTTTCTCGGATGACCGTAGGCAATACGATAGCCAGGAGACCGACGCTTGGTACCGACACCGGGTCAAGGGGCTGCCAGATGTGACCTACTTGCCCGATCCAATTTCGGGACATCCGCAAAGACATGTCCTGACAACCCGACGGGATGGTCAAATGAACATTGATGTCCAAGCGAATGGGCGGTACTTGGTATCCGCTCATCGCCGGGCACCAGTTTCATTGCCGGCGTTAAGGCCGACGCACGGGCTCGTCTGAACCGTTCAGGAAGGGCCGAGATCGTGTGGTGGCGCCGGCCAGCCATCTGACGCTCGCTCGAAATTCGGTACCAACCGTTTGTTGAATATGACTCGCTTCGTTAATCTCACTGCGCGAGATCGAGCAGTGGGGCAATGGACGTACGGTCCGACAACTTCGGGTTCTTAGCGCAGTACGATGCGCAGTTGGTCCGTCATGCGGCGCTGGCCGAGCGCTATTTCGCCGAGGACCCCAGCACGAGCCTGATCAAGCTGCGGCAGTTCTCGGAGCTGTTGGCCCAGCAGGTGGCAGCGCGGACGGCGCGGCTGCCGGACGCCGATGAGAAGGCTGTCGACGTCCTGCGGCGCCTGTCGGCCGACTGGATCATTTCGCGGGACGTCGCCGACCTGTTCCACCAGCTGCGGATCGCCGGCAACCGGGCAGTGCACGATGGGGCCGGCGGACACCGCGCGGACGCTGGGCATCTAGTTTCATCTGTCCGGCCCGGAGAGATGGGTAACGGACCGTACCTGAGACATGGGTGACATTCGTGGGCCGGGCGGCGTCATCGGGGCGGCGTGCTCGGGCGCGGTACCGCGACGGCGCGAGATCGCCTAGACTGGACCTGAAGAACGCAGCTTTCCGGTCCGGCACGATGGGTCCAATCGACAGCCAGCTCAGCTATCCGCTCGACCTGATCGCGCTCGAGGCCGGGCTGGCCAAGCCGCTGCACCGGCAGCTGTGCGACCAGCTGCGCGAGCTGATCCTCGGCGGCGCGGTGGCGGTGCGGTCGCGGCTGCCGTCGACCCGCACCATCGCGCGCGAGCTGGCGATCTCGCGCAACACCGTGGTCAACGCGCTCGACCAGCTGGTCGCCGAGGGCCTGCTGGAGGGGCGCCGCGGCTCCGGCTTCCGGGTCGCGGACGTCGGCCTGCCGGCCGGGGCGGCGGGCGACGGCACGGCGGCGGCCCGGCGCATGCCCGACCTGTCCGCCCGCGGCGCGCTGATGGCGGCGCAGCCCAGGGTTCGCACGATCCCGGAGCATGCCGCCTTCCATCCCGGCACGCCTGAGCTCGACCAGTTTCCGTTCAAGACCTGGGGCCGCCTGCTGGCGCGGCGCGCCCACACCGGCGGCCAGGACCTGTTCGGCTATCACTACGTCGCCGGCCACCCCGACCTGCGCCGGATGATCGCCGCCTTTCTCGGCACCATGCGGCGGGTGCGCTGCACCGCCGAGCAGATCGTCGTCACCACCGGCGGCCAGGCGGCGCTCGACCTGCTCGCCCGGCTGCTGCTGGCCGAGGGCGACACGGTGTGGATGGAGGAGCCCGGCTATCTGGGTGCGCGCGGCGCCTTCCTCGCCGCCGGCGCCCGGCTGGCGCCGCTTCGCGTCACCCGCGACGGTTGGCAGATGCCGGCCGCCGCGCCGCCGCCGCGGCTGATCTACCTGACGCCGTCGTGCCACCACCCGCTCGGCACCACCATGCCGGTGGAGCAGCGGCTGGCGGTGCTGGACATCGCCCGCGCCGCCGACGCCTGGGTGATCGAGGACGACTTCGACGGCGAATACACCTTCCGCGGCCAGCCGCTGCCGGCGATGCAGGGGCTGACCGACGAGGAGCGGGTGATCTATGTCGGCACCTTCGCCAAGACCCTGGTCCCCGCCATGCGGCTCGGCTTCGCCGTGCTGCCGGGCACGCTCGCCGAGCGGATCAAGCCGGCGATCGCCGGCACCGGCCAATTCCCGCCGCTGCTGCTGCAGGCGGCCCTGGCCGACTTCATGGAGCGCGGCTTCTTCTTCCACCACCTCAACCGCATGCGCCGGCTGTACGGGCGGCGCCGGGCGCACTTCCTGGCGCTGCTCGACCGCCATCTCGGCGACTGGCTCGACCCGATCGACGGGCGCACCGGCATCCAGGTCGCCGCGCTGCTGCGCCGACCGGTCGACGACCGCGCGGTAGCGGCGGCCGCCATTCGCGGCGGCGTCAACCTCGCCCCGCTGTCGGTCTACTATTTCGCCGAGCCCGCCTATCGCGGCGTGCTGATGGGCTATGCCGGCATTCGCGAGGAGGAGATGAACCGCACCATCCCCAAGCTGGCCGCCATCCTGCACGGCCTCGGCTGACGCGCGGCGCAGAGGGGCTGGCGCGGGCGGGCGCCATCGGGGATGCTGCGGGCATCGCGCCCGAACAGCACGCCGACCGGACCGAGCAGACCCCGTTAAGCCATGACGCTTCCCGATCCCCTGCGCATCCTGCTGGCCGAGGCCGCCGACGAGTCGCGGTCGGCGAAGCATTACCTGGCCGGCGCGCACCGGGCCTGCGACCCGGCCGAGACCTTCCGGCGCGTCGAACCGAGGCTGGCCGAATTCGGCATCACCCGGGTCGCCGACGTGACCGGGCTCGACAACGTCGGCATCCCGGTGGTGATGGTGCACCGGCCCAACAGCCGCTCGCTCGCCGTCTCCCAGGGCAAGGGCGCTACGCTGGACGCGGCGCGGGCGTCCGGCGTGATGGAAGGCATCGAGCTGCATCATGCCGAACACATCGACCTGCCGCTGCGCTACGGCAGCCGCCGCGATATCGCCCGCGTCCTGGCAACGGTCGAGCCGCACGACCTGCCGCTGATGGCCGGCACGGCATTCGACGACGACCGCCCGCTGCTGTGGGTCGACGCCGTCGACCTGGCCAGCGGCGAGGCAGTGGCGGTGCCCTACGACGTCGTCCACACCAACTATGCCCAGCCGATGCCGCCGGACGCCGGCTGCTTCGACGCCAGCACCAACGGCCTCGCCTCCGGCAACACGCTGGCCGAAGCGGTGTGCCACGGCCTGTGCGAGGTGATCGAGCGCGACGCGGTCAGCCTGTGGAACCTGAGCCCGCCGGACCTGCGTGCCGCGGCGCGGATCGACCCCGCCACCATCGATTCCGGCCTCGCCGCCGACCTGCTGCAGCGCTTCGAGGCCGCCGGAATCGCCGCGGCGCTGTGGGACGTGACCGGCGACGTCGGCGTGGCCAGCTTCGCCTGCGGCACATGGGAGCATGACGCGGTCGAGGCCAACCCGACGCTGGGCACCGGCACCCATCCGTGCCGGGCGGTGGCCGCGGTGCGCGCGATCACCGAGGCGGCGCAGATCCGCCTGACCTATATCTCCGGCGCACGCGACGACCTCAGCGACGCGGCCTATGCCGACAGCGGCCGCCGCGCACGCATGCGCTATCTGCGCGCGCTGCTGGGCGATGCCGATACGCCGCTGGCCGATTTCCGCGACGTGCCGGACTACCGGTCCGACAGTGCCGCCGCCGATCTGCGCTGGGTGCGCGGCCGGCTCGCCGCCGTCGGGCTGGACCGGGTGCTGGCGGTCAACCTGTCGAAGCCGGCCCACGGCATCGCGATCGCACGGGTCGTCGTGCCCGGCCTGGAGGGCATCGACTCCCATGCCGAATATGTGCCCGGGCGGCGGGCGCGGGCCTTGCTGGGCGACGACGGATGACCGCGGTCGTCTTCGTCGGCCCCAGCCTGCGGCCGGGCGACCGCGCCGCCGCGGCGGGCCTGCAGCTGCTGCCGCCGGTCCGCCAGGGCGACGTCGTGCGCGCCGTGCGCCGCGGTGCCTCCGCCATCGGCATCGTCGACGGCTATTTCGACAGCGTTCCGGCGGTCTGGCACAAGGAGATCCTGTGGGCGATGGCCGAGGGCGTGCCGGTGCTGGGCAGCAGCAGCATGGGCGCACTGCGCGCGGCCGAGCTGCACGGCTTCGGCATGATCGGGGTCGGCCGCGTGTTCGAATGGTACCGCGACGGCGTGTTCTGGCAGGACGACGCGGTGGCGCTGACCCACGGGCCGGGCGAGGTCGGCTATCCGGCGCTGTCCGAGCCGCTGGTCAATGTCCACGCCACCGCGCTCGCCGCCCGCGAGGCCGGCGTGCTCGACGCGACCGCGGCCGAGGCGCTGGTCGAGGCCGCGCGCGCGATCTTCTACAAGCGGCGCAGCTGGGACGCGGTGCTGGATGCGGCGGCGGCACAGGGCATGGTCCTTGACGACTTCCGGGACTGGCTCGGATCCGGCCGGGTCGACCAGAAGCGGCACGACGCGCTGGCGCTGCTCGCGCAGCTGCAGGCGATCGCGGCGGACCGCCGCCCCGCCACCCCGGTGCGCTACCGGCTGGCGTGGACCAACGTGTGGGACCGCCTGCATCGGCGCGCGATCGGCGAGGCGGCGCAGCGGCCGGCCACGGAGGTGCGCGACGCGGACGTGCTGGACGAATTGCGGCTGCGTCCCGGCGACTACCGCGCGGTTGCGGCGGCCGCTCTGCTGCGGCTGGCCGCCCAGGGCGCGGTCGAATCCGCCGCCGGCGACGACGACGCGACCGTACTCGCCGCCGCGCTCAATGCGCTGCGGCTGCGCCACGGGTTGATGACCCGGGCCGGTCTGGAGGCGTGGATGGCGGAGAACGGCCTGACCGGCGAGGCGCTCGGCCGGGTGCTGGCGGGCCGTGCGGCGGTGGCCGCGGCGGCCGGCCGTCACGCCGACCTGCTGGCCGGCGCGATGCTCGACGAACTCGGCGCGGAAGGCCGCTACGGGCCGCTCGCCGCCCGGGCCGCAACCAAGCGGGCCGCGCTGGACGGCGCCGGTTCCGGCCCCGCGGTCAGCGCCGCCGCGCTGGTCGATTGGTACTTCGGTGCGGGGCTCGGCGCGCCGGTTCCCGACGACCTCGATGCCTTCTGTCGCGAGATTGGACTCGACAACCGCGAGGCGTGGTACCGAATATTGCGTCGAGAACATCGTTACCGGGCGCTGGCGCAGACCTAGCCGATCCCAGCAGGGCCGCCCGGGCAAGTGATATTGGACACGACCTCATGCACCAACGCCACGGCACCCGTGTCAGGCTGTTTCCGATTCCGCCCTATGCCGAGCCGGACCTCGTGCCCGACACCGTGACGCTGCGCCCGCCGTCGGGAAGCGTCGGCCCGGGCCCGTGCGACGACCGCATCCTGGCGCTGAGCCCGATCGGCAAGATCGCGCCGTACGGCTTCGTCGGCGGCGGCCCCGCCGGTTCGCGGCTCTCGCTGCCGCCCTGGACCGGGCCGGTCGGCTTCGGCGTCGTGCCCGACGGCGACGGCCATCTCGACCGGATTCCGGTCGATTCGCCCGATTTCCCCCTGGTGCATGCCTATGGCACGGCCCGGTTCGTGCTCGACATCTGGGAAGACTATTTCGGCCGCACCATTCCCTGGCACTTCGCCGACAGCATCGACCGGCTCGAGGTCAGCCTGTTCGAGGATTGGGACAATGCCCAGGCCGGCTACGGCTTTCTCGAGCTTGGCGCGCACCGCGACGAGGATGGCGGCCGTCGGCCGTTCGCGCTGAATTTCGACATCGTCGCCCACGAGCTCGGCCACCTGATCGTGTATCAGGAGGTCGGCCTGCCCGAACTGGACGTGGCCAACGACGAATTCTTCGGCTTCCACGAATCCGCCGCCGACATGGCGGCGCTGGTCGCGCTGCTGCACTTCGACTCCGTTCTCGACCGGCTGATGGCGCGCACCCGCGGCAACCTCTATGCCCTGAACGAGCTCAACCGGTTCGGCGAGCTGTCGAACAGCGCGCAGATCAGGCTGGCCAGCAACGACGTCCGCATGACCGCCTTCGTCGACGGCTGGGACGACGAGCACCTGCTGGCCCAGCCGCTGACCGGCGCGCTGTTCGACCTGCTGGTCGACATCTTCCACCGCGAGCTGCGCGACCGCGGCCTGATCCCGCGCCAGCTGGCCGAGATGGCCGACGGCATCACCGGGATGCCGCACATGGCCGACGAGATCCAGGCGTGGTTCGACCGGCTCTATCCGGTCGATCCGGCCGGCTTTCGCAGCGCGCTGACCGAGACCCGCGACCTGGTCGGCCGCTATCTGGCGCTGGTGTGGGAATGGCTCGAATGCAACTGCATCGGCTATTCGGACGTCGAGCAGGCGGTGATCGAGGCCGACGCGGTGCTCACCGGCGGCCGCTATCGCAAGTCGATCGGCGAGAATTTCGCCTGGCGCCGCATCGGCGACGTTCCGCTCGGCCCCAGGCGCGGCAAGACATTTTCGCAGAGCCATGCAACGTCCGCGCGAACGCTGACGCCCGATGACGGCGCCATTGTCGCAAAACGGCCATTGCATTGCCGTCGGCGGCATGTTTCAATTCGCGGTGTAAAAGGGGGGATCGCCCGTTTGCGCTAGACGCGCGATTGTATGCGGCGGGTGAAGCAGGCAGCCTCGGATTTGCCCTTTTTTCGCAATTCGCTCCTGTTCAATCCAGATTGATAGTGGTCCACGATGCCTGTTTTCGAATCCCTACTGAATTCCTCAATGGTTCATCTTTTCGGTCGTGAAATCAGAGACTTGGTGATCAATGCCGGCGCCGAGCTGAAGGGCGGGGGCGATCCCGACGCGCCCGAAGGCAATGCGCCGGGTCCGCAGCAGGCCGGAACCAACCAGTTCCTGCGCAAGCAGTTCGCCGACAAGGATGCCCGGCTCGCGCGCATCTACGGCTTCAGCTACGAGGGCCAGTACTACGATCTGGCCCGGCCGGTGATCATGCTGGTCCATGGCGAGGGCCGCGATCCCGAACAGGCCCGCGGCAGCGTCAGTCCGGCAGGCGGCCTGGCCGACGATGCGCGCAATGCGGGTTTCGTCGACCTGTCCGGGGTCGGCGGGCGTGACGGCCAGTTCTCCGCCGGCATCCGGGTCTGGGCCTATGACCAGGCCGATTTCTCGATCCGGATCGAGGTCGACACCGGCACGATCGGCGAGATCCTGCTCGGCGTCGAGCTGGACGACGACGGCGCCTCGTCGGTTGCCGCCGGCGGCCACGCCAGGGCCGGCGGTCACGCGCGGGCGGGCGGTCACGCCCGTGCCGGCGGCCACGCGCGCGGTCGCGGCGACGACTGACGCCGGCCGATCCTCCGGCGTCGTGCGGCTGCGCGGCATGGCAAACCGACCGCCGTTGGCGCGTTCGACGGTTCCCGGCTTCTGAAGGAAGAATGGCATCGCCCGACGCGGCACCATCCGGGCGCGTGCCGCGCCGGCCTGCCGGGTGGCGCTAGCGCGGGACGAACTCGAGGTCGAGCCGCCAGTCTTCGCGGGCGACCTGACTGAAGCCCTTGCGCTCGTAAAGGGCCCGCGCGCGGTTGTTGTGTGCGACCGACAGCGCGATCCGGCGACGGTGGTGGCGGGCATAGGCGATGAGACCGTCGAGGATCGAAGAGCCGATACCGCGCGCCCGCCATTGCGGCAGCAGATGCATCTGGTTCAGGATCAGGCCGCTGCCGTCGTCGGTGACCTGCAGCCAGCCCGCGTCCGCCTGGTCCGCAACGACGACGAGGACGTCGCTCAGCCGAAACGAGGACCGCAGCTTCTCGAGCATGTCCGCCGGCTTCCACGCGTCGAGCGGGCGCAACAGCGGTTCCATCGTCATCACGTAAAGGCGTTCGCAGAATGGGTGATCGTTTTCCTTGGCCCGGCGCAGCCGCCAGTGAACAGGCTGCGACGGGTCGGGCTCGATAAACCGGGCCCATTCCGGTACCGAATGTGACATTTGCTTAATGATCCGCTCATGATGACTCGGTCGAATCTTTGCGATTGGCTAGGCGGTCCTGGAGAATTGACGCGTTGCTCGCTGTTCATGTGTTGCGGTAGCATTTGAGCGGGCGCCGCGATGCCATGCGCCCCTGGGGATTCTTGCCAACAATCGTCCGATCTTAAGCGCCCGGTCATGGCCCTGCCAATCCCGCAACGTGGTGATCGCAAACTGGCCGCGATCCTTTTTGCCGACATCTGCGGCTATGCCGGGATGATGAGTCGCGACGAGGACGCGACTCTCAACCGGGTGACCCAGGCGATGGGCCAATTGCGCACGCTGGTCGGCGACTATGGCGGCCAGATCGCCAACATCGCCGGCGACGGTGTGCTGGCGGTGTTCGAGACGGCATCGCAGGCCACCAACTTCGCGATCGAGCTGCAGCGCGAAATGGCGCGCAGCGCGGTGTGGACCGCGCCGGAGGACGCCATCGCCTTCCGGGTCGGGATCAATGTCGGCGAGATCATGGATTCCGACAGCGGCCTGCACGGCAACGCGATCAACGTCTGCGTGCGGGTGCAGGACCTGGCGGAGCCGGGCGGCATCTGCATCACCGAGGTCGTCCGCCAGGCGCTGGCCGGCTCCATGCCGGGGCGCACGCGCGCCATGGGCCCGCAGGCGCTGAAGAACATCGGCGAGCCGGTCGAGGTGTTCGAGCTGGACTTCGACGAAGGCGCGACGATCGTTGCCGCCGAGCCGCGGCGCGACCCGATGGTGAAGGTCCGGCGCGCCGAATCGGCCTCGATCGCGTTGCTGCCGTTCGCCAACCGGTCCGGCAACGCCGGCGACGAGCATCTGTGCGAGGGCGTGGTCGGCGACGTGGTCAACCAGCTGACGCGGTTCCGCGGCCTGCTGGTCACGGCGACGCACTCGGCCCGCGTGCTGGTCTCGCGCAACGTGCCGGTCGACCAGATCGGCCAGCGGCTGGGCGTGCGCTACCTGCTGCAGGGCGGGGTGCAGCGCAACGGGCGGCGCCTGCGGGTCAATGTCGAGCTGATCGAGGCGGCGACCGAGGAGCATCTGTGGTCGGAACGCTACGAGGGCGAGCTGTCCGAGGTGTTCACGATCCAGGACGACATGACCCAGCGGATCACGGCCAGCCTGGCCGTGCAGGTCGGCGAGGCGGAGCGGCGGCGCCTGGTCGACAGCGCGCCGAGCGACCTGCAGGCCTATGGGCTGATCCTGCGCGGCCAGTATCTGGCCTCGCAGTGGCGGCGCGAATCGGTGGCCCATGCGCGGCGCCTGTTCGAACAGGCGACCAAGACCGACCCCGATTACGCCCGCAGCTATGCGTCGATGTCGCGCGCGTTCAACCTGGACTGGCGCTATCGCTGGTCGGATTCGCCGGAGACGCGGCTGCAGCAGGCGATCGACCTGGCGCGCGCCGCGGTCAGCCGCGACCCCTACGATTCGCGCGGGCATGCCGAGTTGGCCTTCGCGTTGCTCTACAACAAGGACTATTCGGCCTCGCTGGCGGCCTATGAGCGGGCGCTGAACCTGAACCCCAACGACGCCGACCTGCTGGCGGAAGCCGGCGACGCCCTGACCTATCTCGGCGACGCCAAGCGGGCCGAGAAGCTGATCATCCGGGCGATGCGGCTGAACCCGTACTACCCGGACTGGTACCTGTGGTACCTGGCCGACGCCTATTTCGACCTCGGCGACTACGAGAAGACGATCTCGGTGGTGAAGCAGATGTCGGACCGCACCGAGGGCCATCGCCTGCTGGCGTCGAGCTATGCCCACCTGAACATGATGTCCGAGGCGCGCTATCACGCCAACGAGGTGATGCGCATCCACCCGACCTTCTCGATCTCGCACTGGCGCGTGGTGCTGCCGCACAAGGACCACGACAAGATGGAGAATTTCGTCGCCGGGCTGCGCAAGGCCGGCCTGGAGTAGTCGCGGGCGCCGGTCCGTCCTGCCGCCCGGCCCCGGGGACGGGACGGTCTGGGAGGGGCAGAAACGGAAGGACGGACCGGCCGCGCCGCCGGGGGGTGGCGCCTACTGGCGCCAGAACGGCTCGCCGAAATTCACCTGCCCGGGATCGGTCAGCAGCCCGGCGCCACCGCCGAGCAGGCCGCCGACCAGGGCTGCGGCGCCGACGTTGCCGTCGACGACGGCCGCCCCGGCCGCAGCGGTGCCGGCACCCAGCGCGGCGCCGCTGACGGCGCGGTCGGCAGGGTTGGCGCCGCAGCCGGAAACGACGCCGGCGACCAGGATGGCGACAGTGCCGAGGGTCGTGAGCTTGGCCATGGTATCCAATCCTTGCTTCCGCGGCGGCGGGGACTTCGCCGCCAACGAGGCAAGTCTGCCCGATCCGCGCTGAACTTCGAATGCAGGCGCGGTTATTTCTGTTTAAGAAGCGCCGGCGCTTGCCGGGGCGCAACAGTGTTGCCGTGGCGGCATCCGTCGCCCACAGTGCGGTCGGGTCGGCGCAGCCGGCGCCGTGCGAAGGGAACGCCGATGCCCGATCGAACCGAGTCGCCTGCCAGTCCCGGCCTGATGGCCCGCCTCGCCGCCGGGCCCGTGCTGTGCGCCGAGGGCTACTTGTTCGAGCTCGAACGTCGCGGCTACCTCCAGGCCGGCGCCTTCGTGCCGGAGGTGGTGCTGGAGCATCCGGAGGTTGTCAGCGCCCTGCATCGCGAGTTCGTCCATGCCGGGTCCGACGTGGTCGTCGCCTTCACCTATTACGCGCACCGCGAGAAGCTGCGCCTGATCGGCCGCGAGGGCGACCTGGAGCCGATGAACCGCGGCGGGTTGCGGCTGGCCCGCGCCGTGGCGCGCGAGACCGGCACGCTGTTCGCCGCCGACATCTGCAACACCAACATCTTCGACCCGGCCGACCCGCAGTCGGCGCGCGAGGCCCGCGCCATGTTCGACGAGCAGGTGGCGTGGGCGGCCGACGAGGGCGCCGACTACGTGATCGCCGAGACCTTCTCGTGGCGGGCGGAAGCGGCGCTGGCCCTCGCGGCCGCGCAGGCGGCCGGCCTTCCCGTCGTCGTCACCTTCGCCATCCATGGCGAGGGCCGGACCCGCGACGGCTTCGCGCCGGCCGACGCGTGCAGGGCGCTGGCCGATGCCGGCGCAGACGTGGTCGGGCTGAACTGCATCCGCGGGCCGGCGACGATGCAGCCCTATCTGGCCGCCGTGGTCGATGCCGTCGCCTGCCCGGTGGCCGCGCTGCCGGTCGCCTACAGGACCGACCATGCCCACGCGACGTTCGAATCGCTCAGCGACGGGCTGGTCGCGGCCGCCGACCTGCCGGCCGGGCGATCCTTCCCGACGGCGCTCGACCCGTGCACGGCGACCCGCTACGAGATGGCGGCCTTCGCCCGCGATGCGCTGGCCGCCGGCGTGCGTTACATCGGCGGCTGCTGCGGCACCGGCCCCCACCACATCCGCGCGATGGCCGAGGCGATCGGCCGCCGCCCGGCGGCCAGCCGCTATTCCGCCGACATGTCGAAGCACTATGCGCTCGGCAACGCCCGCGGGCTCAGGCGCAGCAACCAGGACTACGCCGACCGGCTGTAGCGGCGCCGCCGTCTCAGCCGTCGTCGCGGATGAACTCCGGCACGCCGAGCTTGCCGATCAGCCGCTCGGTCTCGCGGTGGACCAGCGCGATGTTGCTGTCGCGCACGGTGGGCAACTGCTGGCGGGCGCGACGCAGCGCGTCGTAGTCGAGGTCGGCGGTGATCAGCGCCTCGTCGGGCCCGGCCTCGGCCAGGGTCTGGCCGAACGGATCGAGGATGCGCGAGCCGCCCCAGAAGCTGAGCTCGCCCTCGGTGCCTGTGCGGTTCACCATGATCGCCGGCGCGCCGTACATCATCGCGTAGAAGCGCATGGTCAGCGCCCAGCCGCCGGGGTTGTCGAAGCGGGCGCCGACCGCCTCCAGCGCCGAGCTGACCGGCGCCAGCAGCAGCGTGGCGCCGTGCAGGAAGGCCAGGTGGGTCAGCGCCGGGTTCCACAGGTCGGCGCAGATCAGCAGGCCCGCCCGCCAGTCGGCATCCAGCGCATGGGTGTCGACGAAACGGCCGCTGGCGAAGTGCTTGCCCTCCTCCAGCAGGCCGTAGGTCGGCAGGTTGACCTTGCGGTGGAGGTAGGCCAGCCGGCCGTGATGCAGGATCGCGGCCGCGTTGTAGAACTGCGCGGCCGGTCCCTCCTCGATGAAGCCGATCACCACCGCCATCGGGCCGGCGGCCTCGGCCAGCCGCTTCAGCCGCGGGTCGGTGCGGCGGATGGCGGCGTTCAGCAGGTCCTCGGTGCCATGGTGGCCGGTCAGCGAAAGCTCCGGCATCACCATCAGGTCGAGCCCGACGGCGCGTCCCCGGCCGATCCAGTGCAGGTGCCTGTCGACATTGGCGTCGAGCGCGCCGACCGTGCTGGCGAACTGGGCGGCGCCGACCCGGAGCAGCCTGCCGGCCATCGCGACCCGCCGGCTCAGGCGCGCTGCCGCCGACGGTGCAGCGACAGCCACGCGATGGCGGCGCCGGCCACCAGCAGCGCCGGCCCCATGGCGTATTGCACCGCCTGCCAGCCATAGGCGTTGAGCAGCGCGCCGGAGCTGAACGAGGCGATCGACACCAGCCCGAAAACCAGGAAGTCGTTCAGGCCCTGGACCTTGGCCTGCTCCTCCGGCGTGTGGCTGGAGGCCAGCAGGCTGGTCGCACCGATGAAGGCGAAGTTCCAGCCGAGCCCGAGCAGGATCAGCGCGACGTAGAACTGGGTCAGGTCGATGCCGGTCAGCGCGACCACGCCGCAGCTTGCCAGCAGCGCCAGCCCGACCGCCATCACCGGCAGCTGGCCGAAGCGGGCGATGATGTTGCCGGTGAAGAAGCTGGGCGCGAACATCGCGAAGGCGTGCCAGCGCACCACGTCGGCGGCGTCGTCCGGGCTGTAGCCGCAGCCCACCATGGCCAGCGGCGTGGATGTCATCACCAGGCTCATCAGCGCGAAGGCGATCATGCCGCACATCATCGCGACGATCACCCGCGGCTGGCCGAGGATCTCGCGCAGCGAACGGCCGGCGGCGCTGCCCTTGGCCCGCTTGGGCGGCGTCGGGATGTCGAGGAACAGCAGCACCACGGCACCGACGAGGTTGATCGCCAGCATCGCGCCATAGGCGCCGGCGAAGGGGATCGGCGCGAAGTGGTCGCGCGTGTGGGTGAGGATCTCCGGCCCCAGCAGCGCGGCGACCAGCCCGCCGGCCAGCACCCACGAGATCGCCTTCGGCTTGAACGCGTGCGAGGCGGTGTCGGCGGCGGCGAAGCGGAAATACTGCTGGAACGACTGATAGACGCCGACGACGGCCGCGCCGACGACCAGCAGGGCGAAGCTGCCGATCAACAGCGCCTGCATGCACAGGAAGGCGCCGACGGTGGCGGCCGCCGCACCGGTCAGGAAGCCGATCCGGCGGCCGACCCGGCCCATGTAGAGCGAGGCGGGCGCCGCGGTGCACATCGACGCCACCACGACCGCGGAAATCGGCAGCGTGGCCAGCGCCGGGTCCGGCGAAAGATAGGCCCCGGCGAGGCCGCCGAGGATGATGTGCATCGGCATCTGCGAGCCGAGGATGGCGTGGGCGAGGAACAGCACCGCGACGTTGCGCTTGGCGCGTCCGCTGTCTGTCTCGATGGTGGTCGCGATTGCCATGCCGGGCCCTTTCCGCGCGGCGCTCCCGCGCACAGGCCCGGCACGATAGACGAGCTTCGCCCGGCTGCGAAGTGACGACCGGCACCTGCGACAGCCGGTCCGACGCGGCGGCGGCGCCGGCCGCCGCCTGGGATCAATGACCGCAGTCGCTCTCCGGCTCGGTGCTGCCGCGGCCTTCGTCCTCGACCCGCTTGGTGCCGCGCCAACAGGCGTCGTGCAGGGCCTGGGTGCGGCCACGGTCGACGTCGGCGGCGCGAACGATCCCGACCCGGTCCTGGTAGTCTGCGATCGCCGGCGGTTCCTCGCCCTTGCGGCCCTCCGGCGAGGCGTCGCGCAGGCCCTTGCACTGCCAGCAGGCGCCGGTCTTGTTGACCAGGGCGCACAGCCCGTCATAGGCCGCCGTCATCTCGGCGCGGGCCCGCGTCAGCCGGCCGCGCAGCGCACCCTGGGAAATGCCCAGCGCTTCGGCCGCCTCGCGGTTGCCGAAGTCCATCACGTCGCGCAGCACCAGCGCGGCCTGGTCCTCCGGCGCCAGCGAGCGGCCGACGCATGTGAAGCAATAGGCGATGTGCTCGCGCGCCTCGTACATGTGGTCGGCGGAGAACAGCGCCATGCCGACCGCCCCGGCCAGATCCTCGGACTTGGCGCATTCGTTGGCATAGGCGACCTGGGAGCGTGCCCGCCATCGGCGCTGGCCGCGCAGATGATCGACCGCGGCACGGGCGCCGATAGCGCACAACCAGGTGCCGAAGGCGCTGTCGCCGCGGAAGTCGGCGATGCTGCGCCAGGCGCGCAGCAGGGCTTCCTGCACCAGTTCGTCGGTGTCGTCGGGGTGGCCGACCAGCCGGCGCACCACGGCGCGCAGCCGGCGCTGGTGCTGTGCGGCCAGCCGGTCGAACGCGGCCCGGTCGTGCCGGCGCGCCGCCGCGACCAGTGCGGCCTCTTCGCCCGCCGGCGCGTCGATGGCGGTGGTCATGGTCGGGTCTCCAATGTGAACGGGCATGGTGTTGGTCCTTTCGGCAAAGGTAAAGCGGTTGCTGCGTGGCCCGGCGCGCGGCGGTCAGTCGGGCAGCTGGGCCAGCACGGCGCGCAACTGCAGCTCCATCGCCGCCTTTGCGTCCTCGAGCGAGAGTTCCGCCGCCACGACCGGGGCGGAGAGTGCGGCCAGGAAGCCATAGGCCGGATCGTCGGCCCTCGCGGCCATCGCCGCCGCGACCGCGTCGATCTCCGCGGGATCGAGCGCGCCGTCTGCCGCCGCCTCGGCCACCGCCGTGCGGAATGCGCGCAGCTGGTCGGCCTGTTCGTCGAGAATGCCTCGGTCGAACGGGTGCCAGGTTGCATCGTCGGGCCGGCTGTCGTGTCCGAGATAGACCGGCGTGTCCGGCGCCAGCGCCGCATGCAGGCGCGCGAGCGACGCCAGCCAGTCGGCGGAGTGGCCGGACTGCACGAAGGGCGGAATGCCGTACATCGCGATGTCGCCGACGAAGGCGGCGCGCTGGCCGTCGGCCTCGGCGAGGAACCAGACGTCGTCGTAGGACTCGCCCGCCCCGGCGTCGTGCAGCGTGATGGTGACCCCATCCACGCTGAGGGCGGCCCCGTCAGCCAGCAGCGTGTCGGGCCTGCGCCGGTTCTCCGGCAGCGGCAGCCGCGCCGCGTAGACCGGGTCCCAGGTGTCGTAGTGCCGGCCGACGCCGGCGCCGGACACGAACGGCACGTCAGGGCCGGCCACGTAGCCGATGCCGCCGTAGTGGTCGATATGGGCGTGGGTCAGCAGCACGGCGGCGACCGGCTTGCCGATCGCGTCGGCCATCGCGCGGATCGCGGAGCCGTCGATCTCGCCGAAGCCGGTATCGACGACGACCACATGGGCGCCTGTCTCGATCAGATAGGCGTTGAGGTGGCCCGCCATCGGGTTGGCATAGCGGTGGACGACGAAGCCGGGGCCGGCTTCGGCTTGCGCCGCCTGCACGGCGGCAAGGCAAAGGGCGGCGGCGAGCAGCTTTCGAGCCTGCATCTGCAGCGTGGGCATGGGACGGTCCTCCTGGTCGGAATCGGGTTCACAGGAGGTTTGACGTGCGGGCGGCGGGAACCTGCTATCATATTGAATTTCAACGGTGAAATCGTGCGGCTCGACGCGTGCGGCGGGCCGGGCGCGCGACCCCCTGGGGGCGGTCAAGGAAATCTCACAATGAAAGAATTGTGATTCGCCGTTCACCGTCGTACAAGGCGGACAGCCTGGGTGAGCGGGTTCATGGGGGTTTGCCGGAACGGCGAATCGGACCCAGTGTTAGCGCTCACCCGCGGTCGGCTGCCGTCGTCGCGGCGGGGACAGCAGCGGGTGCGAACCAGAACAAGATCGACGAGGGAGAAACGGAATGTCTGATCGGACCGAAAACAGGGTGGGCCGACGCAAGTTCCTCAAGGCAGGCGGTGCGACCGCGGCCGCGGCGGCGGCAAGCGCGCTGGCGGCGCCGGCGATCGTCCGGGCGCAGTCGCCAGTGGTGCTGAAGATGCAGTCGTCCTGGAGCGCCAGCGACATCTTCCAGGAAATGGCCCAGCAATATGCCGACCGCGTCGCGGCCATGTCCGGCGGCAAGCTGACCATCGACCTGCTGCCGGCGGGTGCGGTGGTGCAGGCCTTCCAGGTGCAGGACGCCTGCCATGACGGCGTGCTCGATTGCGCCCACACGGTGACGGCCTACTGGTACGGCAAGAACAAGGCGGCCTCGCTGTTCGGCACCGGCCCGGTGTTCGGCGCCAACGCCTCGCAGATCCTGGCCTGGATCCAGTATGGCGGCGGCAAGGACATGTACCGCGAGCTGGTGCAGGACATCCTCGGGCTCAACCTGGTCGGCTTCTTCGCGATGCCGATGCCGACGCAGCCGCTCGGCTGGTTCAAGGAGCAGATCACCTCGGCCGAGCAGATGCAGGGCCTGAAGTACCGCACCGTGGGCCTGGCCACCGACATCATGCAGGGCATGGGCCTGAGCGTGACCCAGCTGCCGGGCGGCGAGATCGTGCCGGCGCTGGAGCGCGGCGTGATCGAGGCGTTCGAGTTCAACAACCCGACCTCGGACAGCCGCTTCGGCGCGCAGGACGTCTCCAAGGTCTACATGATGGGCTCGTACCACCAGGCGGCCGAGTTCTTCGAGATCATCTTCAACAAGGACCGCTTCGACTCGCTCGACCCGGAGATGCAGGCGATCCTCGAATACGGCGCCGAGGCGGCGAACACCGCCAACTACGGCCTGGCCATGAACCAGTATTCGGCCGACCTGCAGAAGCTGATCAACGAGGACGGCGTCAACGTCTACCGCACGCCGGAATCGGTCATGCAGGCCCAGCTCGCATCGTGGGATACCGTGCTGGCCGACCTGACCCAGGACGAGTTCTTCGGCCGGGTGGTCGAGAGCCAGCGCCAGTGGTCGGAGCGCGTCGCGTTCTACGACATCATGAACACCGCCGACTACAAGCTGGCGTTCAAGCACTACTTCCCCGGCAAGATCGAATTCTAGTCGGGGCGGCTGCGCATGCGCGGGCCGGGATGGATGAATCCCGGCCCGTTTTGTGTTCGTCTTGCGCGCCGGTGAGACGCAGACCCGGGGGCAGATGATGAAGGCCTACATCGCCTTTGCCGACAAGGTGTCGTCCTGGTTCGGCAAGGCTTTCGCCTGGTGCATCGTGATCATGACGCTGGGCGTCAGCTACGAGGTGTTCGTGCGCTACGTGCTGCGCGACCCGACCTCGTGGGCGTTCGACCTGTCCTACATGATGTACGGCTCGCTGTTCATGATGGCCGGCGCCTACACCCTGTCGCGCGACGGCCACGTCCGCGCCGACGTGTTCTACCGGCTGTGGCCGCCGCGGGTGCAGGCGACGGTCGAGCTGGTACTGTATTTCATCTTCTTCTTTCCCGGCATCCTGGCGATGGTCTTCGCCGGCTGGAACTATGCCTCGCGCTCCATGCGGTACATGGAGGTCAGCGTGATGAGCCCGGCCAACATCCCGATCTTCCAGTTCAAGCTGGTGATGGTCGCGGCCGGCGCGCTGCTGATCATCCAGGGCATCGCCCAGGTGTTCCGCTGCATCCTGTGCCTGCGCACCGGCCGCTGGCCGCGCAAGGCGGCCGACGTCGAGGAGATGGAAAAGCTGCTGGCCGACCAGCATGCCCGCGAGGTGCTGGCCCACGGCAGCGAATCCATCGACGTGGTCGCGCCCGGCAAAGCCAACGATCGGACCTGACGCATGAGCGATCCCGCAGTCGCCGTGATGATGCTGGGCGTGTTCATCGTCCTGATCATGCTCGGCTTTCCCATCGCCTTCACGCTGATGGCGCTGGGTGTCGGCTTTGGCTACTACGCCTATTACGAGCCGGAGCGGATGCAGACGCTGCTCGACAACAACGTCTTCAATCTGTTCGTCAACCAGACCTACTCTGTCATGTCGAACGACGTGCTGACCGCTGTCCCGCTGTTCCTGTTCATGGGCTATATCGTCGAGCGGGCGAACATCGTCAGCCGCCTGTTCTCGACCCTGGCCATCGCCACCCGCGGCATTCCCGGCTCGATGGCGGTCGCCGCGCTGATCACCTGCGCCCTGTTCGCCACCGCGACCGGCATCGTCGGCGCGGTGATCACGCTGATGGGTCTGCTGGCCTATCCGGCAATGCTGAAGGCCCGCTACAACACCAACTTCGCCTCGGGCGTGATCTGCGCCGGCGGTACGCTCGGAATCCTGATCCCGCCGTCGATCATGCTGATCGTCTATGCGGCGACCTCCGGCGTTTCCATCGTCAAGCTCTATGCCGGCGCGCTGCTGCCGGGCTTCCTGCTGGCCGGACTCTATGTGGTCTACGTCATCGGGCGGGCGGTCGTGCAGCCCAGCGTCGCGCCGAAGCCGCGGCGCGAGGACTACGAGGGCGTCACCGGCGGCCAGCTGGCGATCATGCTGTTCACCTCGTTCGTGCCATTGGCGGTGCTGATCCTGTCGGTGCTCGGCGCGATCCTTTTCGGCCTGGCGACGCCGTCGGAGGCGGCGGCGATCGGCGCGCTGGGCGGCGTGGTGCTGGCCGTGGCCTATCGTGCGCTGACCTGGGAACGGCTGCGCGAGTCGGTCTACCTCACCGTGCGCACCTCGGCGATGGTCTGCTGGCTTTTCGTGGGCTCGTGGACGTTCTCGTCGGTGTTTTCCTATCTCGGCGGCGAGCAGTTGATCGGCGAGTTCGTCACCGGGCTCGACCTGTCGCCGCTGATGTTCCTGATCCTGGCCCAGTTCATCATCTTCCTGCTCGGCTGGCCGCTGGAATGGTCGGAGATCATCATCATCTTCGTGCCGATCTTCCTGCCGCTGCTGGACCATTTCGGCATCGACCCGCTGTTCTTCGGCATCCTGGTCGCGCTCAACCTGCAGACCTCGTTCCTGACCCCGCCGATGGCGATGTCGGCCTACTACCTCAAGGGCATCGCGCCGCCGCACGTCATGCTGGTGCAGATCTTCAGCGGCTGCATGCCGTTCCTGATGATGGTGTTCCTGTCGATGATCGTGGTCTATGTCGTGCCCGAGATCGTCTACTGGCTGCCGGACCTGGTCTATGGCTAGCGCCGGGCGCAGGCCGGGGCCGGACCCGGCGACGCTGCCGCTCGACCAGCTGCGCGGTTTCCTCGCCGACGGCGCGCTGTCGGCGGTGGCGGTGGCCGAGGCCTTCCTCGCGGTGATCGAGGCGAAGGAGCCGCAGGTGCAGGCCTGGGCGTTCCTCGACCGCGCGCTGGTGCTGCAACAAGCCGCCGCGCGCGACGCGCAGCGCAAGGCGGGCCAGCCGATCGGGCCGCTGCACGGCCTGCCGGTCGGCGTCAAGGACGTGATCGACACCGCCGACATGCCGACCGAGAACGGCACCGTGCTCGACGCCGGCCGCCGTCCGCGGCGGGATTCTACCGTCGCCGCGCGGTTGCGCGCGGCCGGCGCGGTGATCATGGGCAAGACGGTCTCGACCGAGCTGGCCTATTTCTCGCCCGGCAAGACCCGCAACCCGCACGACACCACCCGCACGCCCGGCGGCTCGTCGTCCGGTTCGGCCGCGGCGGTCGCCGCCGGCATGGTGCCGCTGGCCATCGGCACCCAGACCATGGCCTCGGTGATCCGCCCGGCCGCTTTCTGCGGCGTGGTCGGCTTCAAGCCCAGCCACGGCTCGATCGGCCGCAGCGGCACGCTGCTGCTGTCGCGCGAGCTGGACACCATCGGGGCGTTTGCCGCCGACATCGACGGGGTGGCGCTGTTGGTCGACGCGCTGGAAGGCCACGACCCCGACGACCCGGATACCGCGCCGCGCGCGGCGAGCCGACTGCTTGAGAACGCACGGGCCGCGCCGCCGGTCGAGCCGCTGTTCGCCATGGTCCGCACCCCGGTGTGGGACCAGGCCGAGCCGTCGACGGTGGCCGCCTTCGCCGAGCTTGCCGAGGTCCTCGGCGAGCGCTGCGACGCGGTCGACCCCGGCCCGGCGTTCGCGGAAGGCTATGCCGCCCACCGCACCACCATGGCCGTCGGCATGGCCCGCAACCTGCGCCGCTATCGCGCCCGGGACGAGAGCGCGCTGAGCGGGCGGATGCGCGAATTCCTGGCGGTCGGCGCGGACATCCCGGCCGTCGACTTCCTCGCCGCCCAGGACTGGCGGCAGGTGCTGAACGCCGGCCTGGACAAGGTGTTCGAGCGCTATGACGCGATCGTCACGCCGGCGGCCGCGGGCGAGGCGCCGCAGGGCCTCGACGCCACCGGCAACCCGATCTTCGGCGCGCTGTGGACCTTCCTCGGCGTGCCGGCGATAACCCTGCCCCTGCTGACCGGACCGAGCGGGATGCCGATGGGCGTGCAGCTGATCGGTCGCCGGGGCGAGGACGGCCGCCTGCTGCGCAACGCACGACGGCTGGCGCAACTGGTGGAACAGGCGGCCACGGAGGACTGAGCGATGACGATGCTGGACCGGGTTCTCGCCTTCCTCGCCATCGCCGGCCTGCTGGCCTTCGTCGGCGTGATCGGCGGCTTCGTACTCGAGGTCGACCTGATCGCCGTTTTCGCCATCGGCGGCGCGCTGGCGATCTACGACTTCGTCAACTCGTTCCGGGCGAAGCCGAACGGCAACGGCCAGCCTCGCGACTGATCAGCCGCGCGACTGATCAGCCGCCGGCAAGCCCCATCACGATCTGACCGCCGGAGGTCTGCGAGCGGCTGGTGCTGCCGTTGGGCAGCCGCGCCTCGACCGTGATCGCGCCGTCGCTGTCGATGGTGCACTGGATCGCGCTGGCTGCGAAGCTCAGCGCCATCGGCGCCGGGCCCTGGCGCACCTCCTGGCGCGACGTCCCGTTCTCCGTCACCGTGCAGGTCAGGTCGACCGCCGTGCCGGCGCCATCGGCGACGATCGACAGCGTGATCGGGCCCTCGGCGCCGGCCGTGGCCGGTATCGCCATCAGCGCAACCGCCAGTGCGGCGACGCCTCCCCTCGCATCCATGGCTTGCCCCCCAAAACGCGTTGCCTGGAACCGACGGCATGGAGGCTGACGGCCGAATGTGGCGAAAGCCGGGCGGCGGCCGTCACGGGGCGAGCAGGTGCACCGAGAACAGCGCGGCCGGGTCGGTCCACACCGCACGGCCGGTCCAGCCCGCCCGTGCCGCAAGCCGGCCGAATCCGTCGAGAGTGTATTTGTGCGAGTTCTCGGTGTGGATGGATCGCCGGCGGCGAAGGCGAAGCGGCGGCCGGCCACCGCCGCGGCCTGGTCCCGCGTGCTGACCAGGTGCATCTCGACGCGGCCGCGGTCCGGGTCGTAGCGCGCCTCGTGGCGGAATCCGCCCAGGTCGAAGTCGCCGCCGAGCTCGCGGTTGATCCGGGCCAGGAGGTTGAGGTTGAACGCGGCGGTCACGCCTTCGTCGTCGTCATAGGCCGCCTGCAGTACGGCCGGATCCTTGCGCAGGTCGACGCCGATGACGAACAGGTCGGCCGCCATGTCGCGGCGCAGCCGCGCCAGCAGCTCCTCGGCCGCCCTGGGCTCGAAATTGCCGATGGTCGAGCCGGGGAAGAACAGCAGCCGCTTGCCGTCGCCGGCCTTGCCCGGCAGCCGGAACGGCCGGCTGAAGTCGGCGGCGACCGGCGCGATCGTCAGGCCGGGATAGAGCTGCCGCAGCGCGGCCGCGGCCGCGTGCATGTGCCCCGCCGAGATGTCGACCGGCAGATAGCGCGCCGGGCTGTCCAAGGCCGACAGCAGGATCCGGCTCTTGATGCTGGCGCCGCTGCCCAGCTCGACCACCTCCGCGCCGGGGCCGGCGGCATCCGCGATCGCGTCGGCGCATGCGCGCAGGATCGCGGTCTCGGTCCGGGTCGGGTAGTACGCCGCGAGTTCGCAGATCGCGTCGAACAGGGCCGAGCCGCGGGCGTCGTAGAGATACTTGCAGTCCAGCGTCTTCTGCGCGCGGCCGAGGCCGTCGACCACCGAGCGGGCGAAGGCCGCCCGGTCGGCGGCTTCGTCGGATCGGCCGCCGCCGGGCTCGTCGCCGCCCTGCGGCACGTCGTCGAGATCGTAGTCGTCCAGCATCACAGGTCCTCCGCCAGCCGCAGCCCGGAGAACTGCCAGCGCTTGTCGGGATGGAAAAAGTTGCGGTAGCAGGCGCGGACATGGCCGTCCGGCGTGACGCAGGAGCCGCCGCGCAGGACGTACTGCCCGCTCATGAACTTGCCGTTGTACTCGCCGACCGCGCCCGCCGCCGGCCGGAAGCCGGGATAGGCGACGAACGGGCTCGCGGTCAGCTCCCAGACGTCGCCGAACATCTGCAGCAGGCCGGGCGCATCGCCGGCCGGGGCGGGGCGCAGCCGGCCGCTGCCGGCGAAGTTGCCCTCGACCGGCAGGCCGGCGGCGGCATGCTCCCATTCCAACTCGGTCGGCAGCCGCTTGCCGGCCCAGCGGGCATAGGCGTCGGCCTCGTAGTAGCTGACGTGGCAGACCGGGGCGGCCGGGTCGACGCTCTGCATGCCGCGCAACGTCATCGTGCGCCAGGCGCCCTCGTCCCGCTGCCAGTACAGCGGCGCCTGCCAGCCTTCGCGCTGGCACACCGCCCAGCCGTCGGACAGCCACAGCGTCGGGGCGCCATAGCCGCCGTCGTCGATGAACGCCTGCCACTCGGCGTTGGTCACCGGCCGCGAGGCCAGCCGGAACGGCCGCAGCAGCACGTCGTGCCGCGGCCCTTCGCTGTCGAAGGCGAAGCCCGCGCCGTCGTGGCCGACCGTCGCGACACCGCCCTCGAACGCCACCCAGGTCGTCTCAGGCGCCGCGCCCGGCCGCACCGCCAGCGGCTCCGGCTTGCGAAAGGCCGGGCGCAGCGGATTCTGCGCGAACAGGTGCAGGATATCGGTCAGCAGCAGCTCCTGGTGCTGCTGCTCGTGGTTGAGCCCCAGTTCGATGACGTCGCGCTGCGTCGGCGGCAGCGGGCGGTCCAGCAGCTCCGCCATCGCCGCATCGACATGGGCGCGGTAGGCGCGCACGACATCCAGGCCCGGCCGGGTCAGCATCCCGCGCCGCGGCCGCGGATGCCGCGCGCCGACGGCCTCGTAGTACGAGTTGAACAGATAGCCGAAGCGCTCGTCGAACACGCGGTAGCCGCGCGCCGCCGGCACCAGCACGAAGGTCTCGAAGAACCATGTGGTGTGCGCCAGGTGCCACTTTGCCGGGCTGGCGTCCTCCATCGACTGGACCGTCGCATCGGCGTCGCTGAGATCGCGCGCGAGATCGAGCGTGTCCTCGCGCACCGCGGCGAAGCGTGCGGCAAGCCCGCGCGCCGCGGCGCTTCTGCGGAATGGCGTCGTCTGCATCGTCCTCCCCCGTTCGTCGTCCGCCGCGCCCCAGCCTCGGCGGCGCAAACAGCTCTCCTCCGGCGCGAATGGCCTTCCGCGCCGTGTCCGGCCGGGCGTTCTTGGGCCCGGCCTTCGATCGATCTGGAAATAGCGGGGGCTGCAGCGTCGCCGCCGGCCCCTCTTGTCCGCCGACACCGCGATGCGCGCGGGCCGGCCACGTGTCACCGCAAAGGCGGCGATATCCGGAACAAAAGCAAAACTAGGGGCCGGACCCGCCGTACGTCAACCCGTCGAACCGCCCCTGCTGACAACATTGCGTCAGCAGGGGCGGCCGTGCCGGGCGGAACATCCGGGACAAGGCTGCCCGGCATTCGCTTCAACGCGTCCGCGCGCGAAAAGTTCGTCCGCTGCGGTCGGCACCGGGCAACCGCGCGGTCAGGCTGTGCCGCCGCCGGCGATCGCCTTGAACTTCCGGGTCTGTTCGGTCAGCGCGACCTCCACCGGCAGACGCTCCATCGACGAGGCGCCGTAGAAGCCGTGGCAGTGGCGGGTGCGCGCCAGCACGAAGGCGGCGTCCTCGGGCGAGGAGATCGGGCCGCCGTGGCACAGCACGATGACATCGTCACGGACGGCCATCGCCGCCTGCGCCCAGGCATCGATCGCCGCCGGGCAGTCCGCCAGCTTGACCGCGGTTTCCGCGCCGATGCTGCCGCCGGTGGTCAGCCCGAAATGGCAGACAATGACGTCGGCGCCGGCTTCCGCCATCGCGCGGGCCTCGTCGGCATTGAACACGTATGGCGTGGTCAGCATGTCCTTCGAACGGGCCAGCCGGATCATGTCGACCTCCAGCCCATAGCCCATGCCGGTCTCTTCCAGGTTGGCGCGGAAGTTGCCGTCGATCAGGCCGACCGTGGGGAAGTTCTGCACGCCGGCGAAGCCCAGCCGCTTCAGCTCGTCGAGGAACGGGTCGAACAGGCAGAACGGGTCGGTACCGTTGACGCCGGCCAACACCGGCGTGTGCCGGACCACCGGCAGCACCTCGCGCGCCATCTCGACAACGATGTCATTGGCATTGCCATAGGCCATCATTCCGGCCAGCGAGCCGCGCCCGGCCATGCGGTAGCGGCCGGAGTTGTAGATGACGATCAGGTCGATGCCGCCGGCCTCCTCGCACTTGGCGGACAACCCCGTGCCGGCGCCGCCGCCGATGATCGGCGCACCGGCGGCCTTCTTGGCCTGGAGTCTGGCCAGCAGGGTCTGGCGGTCGAAACGCGGCATCGGCGGGCTCCCGGTCGGTGTTGCGGCCGCGGCAGCTTAGACGAATTTTCCGGCGTGGGAATCGCGACGAGGCCGCGCACTTTGGCGCGGCATTCTCGCTACGCGCGACGCGCCGGTGGGCTGGATCCGTCAGACCGTGAACTCAGTCATACGCAAGAAATAGTCGACCTCGTGCAGCTTTCCCTTGTTGGAGTCCGTCGCCTTGATCGAGGCGCCAGTAGTCGCCGGATACTGGCCGAAGGGTTTGGACTGTTGGTGGAACTGATCGTATCTGAATGAAGAGCCGTTTGCGGTGCCGGTGGTGAAGTTCATTTTTTCATCGCGCTTGTAGTATACCGAGCATTGCCCTTTCGTATAGTTGGGAATATACTCCACATACGTTCCGTTGCCTGGATCGATAACGCTTGTATCGAAGCCGAATATCTTGCCCTTGTAGCCCAGGGCGGCCGCGATGGTCTTCATTTCTTTTTTCCATTCGCCGTCCGGACCGCTCTTGCCGTAGCGGGTCTTCCGGTCGCAGCAGCCGTAGATCGCCTTGATCGCGGTTGCACCATTGTTTTTCATCAGGCTGGCGACCTCGCCCACCAGGTTGTCGGCCGGCTTGCCGGTGCCGGCGAGATGGGCTCCGTACAAGTCGTTGGTCGTCATCACGACCAGACCCATGCAACTCACCAGGTGGCGAAAGCCGACGCAGGCGTTGTCGTTGCCGTATTGATCCTCGTCGAGATAGATCGCCATCGCGTTTCCTTCTTGCTTGGCGACCGTGCGGTTCGCACGGCCCTTGTGCGTGGCTTGGCGCCGGGCGAGGCTGCGAACGCGGCCTCGGGAATGGTCCGGCCGCACGCTTGCCCGTTCGATGTGCCGCGCGGGGCGGCGTCGGGGCGGCGGCCGGTCTTCGTCATGTGGCCATCGCACGTGCTTCCGGAAGACACGGCTCGATCAGCCGGCTTCAGGATTCGGTGATGGCGCGGTGATCACGGCCGCGGCGTGTCGGCCCGACCGGACCGGGATTATGTAAATTCGGTCATCGGCGGCCTTGCGGTGTCGCTGCGCGCGGGAATGGTGTACCCTGCCTCACTGCCCACCAGAGCGGGAGGTGACGATGCTGGTTGCATCCATCCTGAAGGCGAAGGGCGACAACGTGTTCACGGCGCCGCCCGAAACCACCATCGGTCAGGCGCTGGACATCCTCAGGCGCGAGCGTATCGGCGTGCTGGTCGTAACCGGCCGGCATGGCGCGGTTTCGGGCATCCTGTCCGAGCGCGACATCGTGCATGCGATGGCCGAAGCGGATGGCGACCTGCGCACGCGTCCGATCGCCGACTACATGACCCGAGACGTGATCTGCTGCACCCCCAACCAGAGCCTTGAAGAGTTGATGCGCGAGATGACCGACCGGCGCATCCGCCATCTTCCGGTGATCGACGGGCGACGGCTGGCCGGCATCGTCAGCATCGGCGACGTGGTCAAGTACCGGCTGGGCGAGCTGCAGGCCGAGCGCGACGCGCTGCAGGACTACATCGCCACCGGCTGAGCGGTCGCCCGTCGCCGGCCGACCGCGGATTGTCGGACTCCTTCGCCGCTACGGCGCCAGCGGTTGGGCAGGTGCGCGCCCCAACGGGTCGCACTGCCGCTTTACACCATCGCTGGCTGCACTAATGTAGCCCGGCAATTACATTTTTCGCGACGGCGCGGCCGGACCTCCCTGCCGACGGCGCGTCATGGCGGGGTGCAGGCGACATGAAGGCGGTGATGATCCACGGGGTGCGCGACGTGCGCGTGGCCGAGGTGCCGCCGCCGGACGGCAACGGCATTCCTGTCGATGTCAGCGCGGTCGGCATCTGCGGCAGCGACCTGCACTACTATCTGGAAGGCGGCATCGGCGCGCAGCAAATCCGCGCCCCGTTCGTCCCGGGCCACGAATTCGCCGGCCGGATGGCCGATGACTACGAGCCGTTCGGGCTGCGCCGCGGCGAGCTGGTCGCCATCGATCCCGCCCGGCCCTGCGGCGTCTGCGAATGGTGCCGGCGCGGCCATGTCAACCTCTGCCCGCATGTCGAGTTCGCCGGCGCACCGCCCCATGGCGGCGCGATGACCGAACGGATCGCGGTGGAGCCGCACCAGATCCACAAGCTGCCGGCCGGCATGACCGCGTCCGAGGCGGTGATGCTGGAGACGCTCGGCGTCTCGCTGCACGCCATCGACCTCGCCAGGCCGCAACTGCTGGAGAGCGTCGCGGTCATCGGCTGCGGCCCGGTCGGGCTGTGTGCCGTGCAGTTACTGCGCAACGCCGGCGTCGGCGCGATCATGGCGGTCGATCCTGTCGGCTATCGTGCGGACGCCGCGGCGGCAATGGGCGCCACCCACAGCGCCGGAAGCCACGCCGCCATCGCCGACTGGACCGGCGGCCGCGGGGCCGACCTGGTGATCGAGGCGACCAACGCGCCGCAGGGATTCCAGCTGGCGGCCGAGGCGGCGCGAATCGGCGGGCGCGTCGTTCTCGTCGGCATCCCGGAGGGCAACGTCTACACGCTGACCGCCGACGTGTGCCGGCGCAAGGGGCTCGGCATCAAGTTCTCGCGCCGCATGGGCGACGTCTATCCGCGCACGATCCGGCTCGCTGCCGAGGGGCGCGTCGACCTGAACGCGGTGGTCAGCCACCGCGTGCCGCTGGCCGAGGCGCCCGCCGCCTTCGCGATGCAGGCCGAATATCGCGACCATGCGCTGAAGACGCTGGTCTGCCCCAACGGGGTCGAGCCGGAGCCGCGCGACACGGCATCGCCCGCCCGCTGAGCGCGGACGGCCGCCGCGGTTCAGGGGATGTTGGGCATGCCCAGCAGCTGGACGATCAGCGCGGCCAGGGCCGGCGCATCGGGGTGCTCGTTGCGCTCCTCCCAGTCGCCGTGGGAGACGACGGTCACGACCGCATAGCTGCCGTCCACGTCCGCCGGCACGAAGCAGTGCAACGAGGACTGGCCCATGTCGTTGGCATTCGGCTCGCGCGAGACATCGCCACCGGCGACGGCGCTCGCCAGCTCGGCCAGCCGCTCCAGGTCGGTTTCCGCGACGGTGATGTTGGTGGGCCAGGCGCCGGCATAGCGCCGCGTGAGATCGGCCGCGGTCGGCAAATTCGACAGCATCAGGTCGTCGACCGGCACGCTGCCGCCGCCGATCGGCTCGCGCGAATCGTACATCAGCACGCGGCCGTCGGCCGCGATGCCGCGCAGCGTGACCTGCGCGCCCCAGGCGAAATTCGTGCTGGCCCACTCGCAGACGATCGGCGGGCGCACCGACTCGGCGGCGGCGGCGGCGCAGCCGGCGGCGGCCGCCGCCAACAACAGGCAGGCGCGGCGCAGGGCAGGGACCAGGCGATGGGCGGCAGACCGGAGCTGGCGCATGGCGAGGGTTCCTTTCCGCAAGGCGTGCGCTTTTTTGGTGGCTGGCAATTGTGGCGATAGTCGCAGCGTCGAACGCTGCGGTTCACGTCGGCACCGACGGCTCGGCCGCATCCCCGGATAGTTTCTTCGTGTACAATGTCGTTGCCGGCCGCGGCCTATCACCTTATGGTCCGCCCACGGTATGTGAACGGTAACATCGGTCGCCCGAACGGCGATGGGTTCGTCCACACGCCGAACCAAGAACAACGATCATGGGAGGATCTTCATCATGCGGAAAATCGGAACGGCCGGTGTCGCGCTGGCGGCGCTGGCGGTCGGAACCGGCGCAATGGCGGTGACCGCCGCCGCCCAGGATTTCACCCTTCGCATCCAGACCCACCAGAGCCGCGAATCGCTGCCCGGCGAGATCTTCGCGCAGCTGATCGAGGACGTCGAAGCGATGTCCGGCGGCCGGCTGAAGATCGAGGGCTTCTGGTCGAGCTCCGTCGTCGGCTCGGTCGAGACGTTCGACGCTGCCGCCTCCGGCATCCTCGACTGCGACATGACCGGCGCCGCCTACCAGACCGGCAAGGACACCGCCTTCCAGTTCCTCGGCGACGTGATGGGCGGCTACGACACCGCCTATCAGATGTATGCCTGGCTGGACTATGGCGGCGGCCGCGAACTGGCCGACGAGCTCTACCACAAGTTCGGCATGCATCTGGTCGGCTTCTGGATGCAGGGGCCGGAGTCGCTGTCGTCGACCACGCCGATTCGCACCATGGCCGACCTGCAGGGCTGGAAGTTCCGCTCGCCGCCGGGGCTGGAGACCGACATCTTCGCCGCGCTCGGCGCCTCGCCCGTGGTGATGGACTTCGGCGAAGTCTACACCGCGCTGGAGACCGGCATCGTCGACGGCGCCGACTACACCGCCCTGGCGACCAACTACGCCAACGGCATGTACGACCATACCAGCTATGCCACCTTCCCGGGCTTCCATTCGATGCCGGCCGACCACCTGGCCTGCAACCTCGAGGTCTGGAACTCGCTGCCGGCCGATCTGCAGGCGATCATGTACGTCGCCATGCGCAAGGCTGCGCTGGACATCGCCATGGAGGCCGAGGTGCGCAACGCACAGGCCGCCGTCGAACTGACCGCGCAGGGCGTCGAGATCATCGACTGGTCGGCCGAGGACCGCGCCACGTTCCGCAAGTTCGCGCGCGAGATGTGGTCGGTCTATGCCGAACAGAGCGAGATGGCGCAGCGCGTGGTCGACAGCCACATCGCGTTCATGACGCAGCTCGGCCTGATCACCGAGGGCGCCGAATAAGGCAGCCCGCAAGGCCGAACCGATAGACGCCGGGCGACCTTCGGTCGCCCGGCTGTTTCGCTGTCTCCGGGTTTGGGTCTACCCATGTCGATGCCAGAGCAAGCGGCGCCGGCTTCCGTGCAACGGGTGTGGACGCCAGCGGCCATAGCGCTCGTCGTGCTGACCGCGGTCCTGTTCCTGGTCGCGGTCGGCCTGTACGTGCATGAGAACTACGAGCGGCGCATTGCCGGCAATGCCGAGTACGCGGTCGGTGCCGGCGTCTGGTACGCACTGGCGATCGCTTTCGCGGCCGCGTGCCTGGGCGCCATCCTGCTGCAGGGCCTGCGGGGCGAGCGCACCTTCCTCGACCACGTGATCCTGGGCATCGCCCACGCGATCAAGTTCCTGGTCGCGTTCGTGGTGGTGATCATCTTTTTCGAGGTCATCTCGCGCTACGCGTTTCTTGCGCCGACGCTGTGGGTCAACGAGATGTCGCTGTGGGTGGCGAGCGCGGTGTATCTGGTCGCCGGGCTCTACACCATGCAGCTGCGGGCCCACATCCGGATCACGGCGCTCTACGACCTGGTCTCCCGCCCGGTGCAGCGGGCGTTCGACGTGATCGCGGTGCTGGTGCTGCTGGTCTTCTCCGGCACGCTGGTCTACGGCGCATGGACCCGCGCCAACGATCCGCTGTGGCGCTGGGAGAAGTTCGGCACCGCGTGGAACCCGCCGATTCCGGCCACCATCAAGCCGCTGCTGATCATCGTGTTCTCGCTGATCGCGGTCCAGGCCATCAACAACCTCGTCATCGACTGGCGCAAGCCGAAGCAGGTTCACGTGCCGTCGCCGGAGGACATCTAGTGTCCCGGTCCCCTCTCTGCCGTCGCCCGCGCCGCCACGCTCGGAAATGCCCGACCGCGACGACCGCAGGGCGCAGACGGCGCGAAGCGGAGTCGTCGTCGATTCCGGGTCGCGGGCGCTAGGCCATGGGCGACGGCGTCCTGTTCTTCCCGATCGGGCTGGATATCGGCGAGATTTCCATCGCCCTGCTGGTCGGTATCCTGGTGCTGCTGGCGATCGGCGTGCCGCTCGGCTTCGCCAGCGCCTTCCTCGGCATCCTGGTGCTGTTCGAGAAGTTCGGCGGGCGTGGCCTCGATCTGGTCATGCAGCGGATCTACGACCTGACCCTCAGCTATCCGATCATCGCGGTCCCGCTGTTCATCCTGATGGCCTCGCTGCTCGAGCGCAGCGGCATCGCGCGCGACATGTACGACGCGCTCAGCCTGATGCTCAGACGCATCCGCGGCGGCGTTGCGGTGGTCACCACGGTGATGGCGGTGATCATGGCGGCGATGTCCGGGATCATCGGCGGCGAGATCGTGTTGCTGGGGCTGGTGGCCCTGCCGCAGATGCTGCGGCTCAAGTACAACCAGAACCTGGCCATCGGCACGATCTGCGCCGGCGGCTCGCTGGGCACGATGATTCCGCCCTCGATCGTGCTGATCATCTTCGGTCTGGTCACCGAGACCTCGATCGACTCGCTGTTTACCGCCGCCTTCATCCCCGGGCTGATGATGGGCGGACTGTACATCGTCTACATCCTGGTGCGGACCCAGCTGCAGCCGCATCTCGCGCCGTTCGATCCGGCGCACGAGACGTTGCCGCAGCGTCCGACGCGCGACCGGCTCATCGATGCGGCGCTCTGCCTCGCCCCGATCCTGCTCGGCGTTGCGCTCTATTTCCCGGGCCAGGGCGAGGCCCTGCAGCAGGCACTGGACCAGATCGCCGCCGACGCCATGGCGGCCGGGCGCGAGGTGCGCGAGCTCAGACCGCGCGAGCTCGAGAACATCGTCCAGGCGATCCATGTCCACTCGCTGGCCGTCGCCATCTTCGCCAGCGCGGTGCTGATCCTGGCGAGCGTCACCTACCTCGAGCGGTTCATGCCCAATCGCGGCCGCCGGTTCATGATCGCACGCGGACTGCTGCCGCCGCTGCTGGTGGTGGATGTGGTGCTGGGCTCGATCTACGGCGGCGTCACCGGCATCACCGAGGCGGCCGGGATCGGCTGCGTCGCCGCGCTGTTGCTGATCCTGATCCGCAGCGAGCTGAACTTCACGCGGTTCAACCAGGCGCTGACCCAGACGTTCCGGTCGGTCGGCACCATCCTGTGGGTCACCTTCGGCGCCACCATCCTGGCCGGGGCCTATACGCTGGCCGGCGGCCCGACCTACGTCGCCGGCTCGATCCTGGGCATGGACCTGCCGCCGATGGGCATCATCCTGATGATGATGCTGATCTTCATCGTGCTGGGCATGTTCATGGACTGGATCGGCATCGTGCTCTTGACGATGCCGGTGTTCATGCCGATCGTCACCGGGTTGGGCTATGACCCCATCTGGTTCGGGATCCTGTTCTGCATCAACATGCAGGTGTCGTTCCTGTCGCCGCCGTTCGGGCCCGCCGCCTTCTATCTGAAGAGCGTGGCGCCGCCGCATATCGACCTGATCGCGATCTATCGCAGCTTCGGGCCGTTCATTTGCCTGCAACTGGTGGTGCTGGGGCTGGTGCTGCTGTTTCCCGAGATTGCGTTGGTTTTCGCGCGATGAGCGATGCCGCGCCGGCATTTGACGCACAGGGCTTCGTCGCCCCGATCCCGGCGATCTCCGCCGCCGAGGCGGCGGCGATCCACGCCGGGCTGGAGCGGGTGCGGCCGGCCGATCCGCAGCGCGCCGCTTCGGCGTTCGGCACCAACTGCCACCTGCTGCACCCCGACCTCTACGACCTCGCGCTCGACGACCGCGTCCTCGACGCGGTCGAGCCGATCCTCGGGCCGGACATCCTGGCCTGGTCGGCCGCGCTGTTCGCCAAGGCGCCGCATACGGGCAAATACGTCTCCTGGCACCAGGACTCGACCTACTGGGGCCTGGAGCCGCCGGACATCGTCACCGCCTGGATCGCGCTGACGCCCAGCACGCGTGCCAACGGCTGCATGCGCGTGGTGCCGGGCAGCCACCGGCTCGGCCAGCTGGCCCATGCCGACAGCTTCGCCGACGACAACATGCTGAGCCGCGGCCAGGAGGTGCAGGTCGCCGTCGACGAGGCCGAGGCGGTCGACATCGTGCTGGCGCCCGGCGAAATGAGCCTGCACCATGTTCGCCTGGTCCACGGGTCGGAGCCGAACCGCTCCGACGGCCCGCGCGTCGGCTTCGCCGTCCGCTACATCCCGACCCGCTGCCGGCAGCTCGGCGGCCGCACCACCGCGATCCTCGCCCGCGGCGTCGACCGGTTCGGCCATTTCGACCCGGCCCCGCGTCCCGACGCGCCGCTGAGCCCGGTCGCCTGGGCCAACCATGCCGAGGCGATGCGGCGCATGAACGCGGTGCTGTTCCAGGGGGCGGCGCAGGAGACGCGGGTCGCCGGTCACCGCGTCGTCGAGGGGTGACGGCGGAACTGACCACCAGTTTCCGCCTGCTGCTGCCGCACGGCCGCTTCCGCAATGCCGAGCTGACTGCGCTCGACGCCTTCGTCGGCGGGATCGAGCATTACGGGCACGAGCGGCCGATCCGGCTGGCCGACCTGATCGACGGCGGGCTGGCGCTCGCGCTGGTGCTGTGGTGCCTGCGCGCGGTCGTGGCGCGGCAGGCGCCGCAGCGCGATCGGCTGTGCCGCGCGTTCGCGGCGGACTGTGCGGACCGGGTGCTGCCGCTGTTCGAGGACGAGCGGCCTGACGACGCGCGGCCGCGCCGGGCCATCGCTGCCGCGCGTTCAGCCGCCGCGAACGCGGAAACGGAGGCCGCTCTGGCCGCTGCCTTCGCCGCCGCAACCCAGGCGGGCGGGGCGCTGCGCGCGGCGGCCAGGTCCGCTGACGACGACCGTGCCCGCCGCCTGCGCCGGGCGGCGACCGCGGCCGAGGTTGCCGCGGACACCTGCCGGCCGGCGCCGTGGGAGGCCGCCTACGACGCGCCGATCCGGGCCGCCACCTACCTGTTCGGCCGCGACCCCGGCCTGCCGATGGGACCCGAATGGGAGGCGGAGACCGCCTGGCAGGCCGCGTGCCTGCGCCGCCACCTGGCCTGGCTGCCGGAAATCGGTTGACCCGCCGGGGCTTCTCCAGAAGTCTGCCGCGACCAGGGGGCGGGGGGAACGGATGCGCTTTATTCGCGTGGCACAACGCGCACTCGCCGGGCTGATCGCGGCCCTGATGCTGGCGCTGGTGCTGCTCAACGTCGCCAATGTCGTCGGACGCCGGCTGCTCGGCCAGGCGATCCCGTCGGCCGACGAGCTGATGACCTTCGGCATGATCTGGCTGGTTTTCCTGGGCGTCATCCTGGTCACCGGCGACGACCGCCATCTCAGCTTCGACATCGCGGCCAAGCTGCTGCCGGCGCGCGGGCGTCTGGCGCTGGCCGCGCTGCTCGACCTGGCGCTGGCCGCGGTGGCGGCCTATGTCGCGGTGCAGTCCTTCGCCTATCTCGACCGGCTGGCGGGCATCGGCCAGCGCAGCATGGCGGCGGGCATCCCGATGGTCGTGCCCCATGCCGCCGTGCTGGCGGGGCTGGCGGCGACGGCGCTGCTCGCCGGCGTGCGCGCTGTCTCGCGCCTGCAGCGCCTGACGCAACCGCCGGCGGCCGCGCGTTGACCTGGGCGCTGCTGATCCTGCCGGTGGCGCTGTTCGCCCTCGGCCTGCCGGTGTTCGCCGTGCTGCTGGGCGGCGCCGTCGTCGCGGTGCTGGTTTCCGGCGGCAGCCTGCAGCCGCTGACCCTGCACCAGGTCATGTTCGGCGGCATCAACCAGGTCGCGCTGCTGGCGGTGCCGTTCTTCATCTTCGCCGGAGAGCTGATGAGCCGCGCCGGCATCGCCGACCGGCTGATCGACTGGGTGCTGGCGCTGACCGGGCGCACGCGCGGCAGCCTGGCGATGGCGGCGGTCGGCGCCTCCACCGTGATGGGCGCGGTCTCCGGTTCCAGCCCGGCGACGGTTGCCGCGGTCGGACGCGTGCTCTATCCGCGGCTGAAGGACGGCGCCTATGGCCGGCCGTTCTCGCTTGGCCTGATCGTGTCCAGCGGTTCGATCGCCATCGTCATCCCGCCGTCGATCGCCATGATCCTCTATGGCGCCAGCGCCGAGCAGTCGATCCCCCGGCTGTTCCAGGCCGGCCTGCTGCCGGGTCTGCTGATCGCCGCCTGCATGGGGGCCTACATCCTGTGGCGCACGCGGCGAGCGACGGCGGCCGAGGGCGAGCCCTTCTCCGCCGGCCGTCTGGTGCGCGCGACCTGGCGGGCGTTGGCGGCGCTGGCGATGCCGGTGCTGGTGCTGGCCGGCATCTACAGCGGCTGGTTCTCGCCGACCGAGGCCGGCGGCGTCGCCTGCCTCTATGCCGCGCTGGTCGGCCTGTTCGTGCACCGCGCGCTGAGCTGGCGCGGCCTGTGTGCGGCGGCGGCGGAAAGTGCCTATCTGACCGCGCAGATCCTGGTCATCGTCGCGGCGGCCGGCACCTTTTCCTGGGTGCTGACGGTGCAGGGCGTGCCGCAGGGCCTGCTGGCATGGATCGTCGGCCTGGACCTGTCGCCGGCCGGATTCCTGGTCGCGATCAACCTGGCGCTGCTCGGCATCGGCTGTCTGCTCGACCCGACCTCGGCGATCCTGGTGCTGACGCCGATCCTGGTGCCGATCCTGGCCCACCTCGGCATCGACCCGATCCATTTCGGCATCGTCATGACCGTGAACCTGTCGATCGGCATGTTCACCCCGCCGTTCGGGCTGAACATCTTCGTGGCCCAGTCGGTACTCGACCCGGACCTGGCGGCGATCTATCGCGGCATCCTGCCGTTCGCCGCCATCCAGATCGCCGCGCTGGCCGTGATCACCTACATTCCGGACCTGTCGCTGCTGCTGCCGATGCTCCTATAGTGCGTATCACGGTTTGAAGGAGGAGAGAGACCGATGAAGACAGGCATGTTCGCGGCCGCGCTGGCCGGGGCGGTGCTGACCGCCGCCTCGGTGCAGGCGCAACCGGTGATGAAGCTGGCCAGCGCCACCATCAACGACGTCCAGCACCAGTGGCAGCTGACCTTTGCGGAGGAATTGTCTGCGCGGGTCGGCGACGCGGTGACGGTCGAGATCTACCCGGCCAGCCAGCTCGGCGCGATCCCCAGCATGGTCGAGGGCGTGCTGCTCGGCACCATCGAGTCCTTCGTCACGCCGACCTCGTTCCTGGTCGGGACCGACCCGCGCTTCGCCGCGTTCGACGCGCCCGGGCTGTTCCAGGACGGCGCCCATGTCGGCCGGGTGCTGCACGACCCGGCCTATCGCGACCACCTGGAAAGCTTCGCATTGGACAGCGGGCTCAGGATCATCGGCGCGATCTACAACAGCCCGATCCTGGTGCTGTCGACCACGCCGATCGAGACGCTGGCCGACTTCGACGGCAAGAAGATCCGCACCTTCGCCACGCCGCTGCAGATGCAGCCGATGGAAGCGGTCGGCGCCAGCCCGACGCCGATGGCGCTGACCGAGGTGATCCCGGCGCTGCAGTCGGGCGGCATCGACGGCATGCTGGCCGGCATGCCGATCCTGACCGCGTTCAAATACTGGGACGTGGCGCAGTATGTGACCGACCTGAACTTCGCCACGGTGATCTCGGTGAACGTGGTCAACGAGGCCTGGTTCCAGTCGCAGACGCCGGAGGTGCAGGCAGCGATCCTGGAAGCCGGGCGCGCGGCCGAGCAGGCGGTGCTGCAATGGGGCATCGACAACGTCGGCAACGCCAACCAGATGTGGCTGGACAACGGCGGCCAGATCCTGCGCCTGCCCGACAGCGACCAGGCGGAGATGGAGGCCAGCTTCGCCGGCATCGCCGAAACCGTGCTGCGCGAGGACGAGGCGACCTGGGCCGAGTTCGAGATGCTGCGCGACCTGGCGGCGGCGCAGCGCGCGCCATAGACGGCACGACGCCAACGGCGCTGCAGGCGCGGTAGAAAGGAAAACGGGGGCCGAACGGCCCCCGTTTGCATTCGTTGCCGCGCGGATGCCGCGGTCAGGCGGCGTCGCGGTTCAGGCTGCGATACAGCTCGATGCCTTCGTTGGCATAGCCGCTGGTCGAGTCGACCGCGGAGGAGATCTCCTCCAGGCTGGCGCTGATGTCGCCGACGGCGGACGCGGCAGCCTGCATGTTGCTGGTGATCTCCTGGCTGGTGACGCTCTGCTCCTCGATCGCGCTGGCGACCACCGCGACGCTCTCCTGCACCGAGGAGACGCCCTGGTGGATCTGCTGGATGCGCTGGACCACCTCGCCGGACACGGTCTGCACGTTGGAGATCTCGCCGGAGATCTGGCTGATGGCGGAGGCCACCTGGTTGGCCAGGTTCTTCACCTCGGTGGCGACCACCGCGAAGCCCTTGCCCGCCTCGCCGGCGCGCGCCGACTCGATGGTGGCGTTCAGCGCCAGGAGGTTGATCTGGCCGGCGATGTTCTGGATGATCTCGACGATGCCGTTCATCGCGTCTGCGGCCTTGGCGAGCGCGGCGGTGGACTGGCCGACCGCCTCGGTCTCCGCCATCGCCTTCTCGACCGCCGTGCGCGACTGGCCCATCGAACGGGCGATCTCCTGGGTCGACGCGTCGAACTGGTTCGCCGCGGTGGCGACGGCCTGCACGGTGCTGGAGGTCTCGGCCGCCGCGCTGGCCGCATTGGCGCTGCGCTGGTTCGCGGCCTCGACCGCGTGCACGATCTTTTCCAGGCTGGCATCGACCATCTTGCCGATCCGCTCGGCTTCCTGGCGCCGCTTCACCGCATCGGTGATGTCGGTGGCGAACTTGACCACCTTGAACGGCCGGCCGCTCGGATCGAAGATCGGGTTGTAGGACGCCTGGATCCAGATCTCGCGGTTGCCCTTGCCGAGGCGCCGGTATTCGCTGGCCTGGAATTCGCCGCGGCGCAGCGCCTCCCAGAATGCCTTGTACTCGGCCGAGCGTGCATAGTCCGGGTCGGCGAACATCGAGTGGTGCTTGCCCTGGATCTCGTTCAGCGCATAGCCCATCGTGTTGCAGAAATTCTCGTTGGCCGTGATGATCGAGCCGTCGAGGTTGAACTCGATCACCGCGTTGGACTTGCCGATCGCGGCGATCTGGCCCTCGAAGTCGGCGCTGCGCATCTTGGCGGCGGTGATGTCGGTGGCGAACTTGACCACCTTGTAGACCTTGCCGTCGCGGCCCTTGACCGGGTTGTACGACGCCTGGATCCAGACCTCGCGGCCGCCCTTGCCCAGACGCTTGTACTCGGCGGCCTGGAACGTGCCGGCCCGCAGCGCCTCCCAGAACGCGCGATATTCGGCCGAATTGGCATAGGCCGGTTCGGCGAACATCGAGTGGTGCTTGCCCTGGATTTCGTTCAGCGCATAGCCCATGGCGTTGCAGAAGTTCTCGTTCGCCGTGATGATGGTGCCATCCGGCTGGAACTGGATGATCGCCTGCGAGCGGCCGACGGCCTCGAGAATGGCTTCGGCGTCGCGATTCGCACTTCTAAGCATGTCAACCCCTGGCAAATTCCACAGCACTGCGACGGCAAACCATTCCCGTCACTTGCGCAGAGCATTGCCCAGAGCGATTAAGTTTCGACTAAAAACCCGGGGGCATCGATGAGCCGGCGCCGAAATACTTGACGATCAGTCGAGATACTCGACGCGATCGCTCTTCAACAGCCCCTCCATCGCCGCGAACTGCCTGAGGCCGCCCTTGACCTTGGCGTCGAGTTCGGCCTCGGCCGCCCGCACGTCGGCCAGCGCGGCGATCACCGCCTCGATCTTCGCCAGCGGCACGACCACGACGCCGTCGCGGTCGGCGGCGATCACGTCGCCCGGCTGCACGGTCTGGCCGCCCAGCGTGATCGGCAGGCCGACGCTGCCCGGCCCGACCTTGGCCGGCGAGTTTGGCGTCACCCCGGCGCAGTGGACCGGCAGGCCGACCGCGATGCAGCCTTCCAGGTCGCGGATGCAGCCGTCGGTGACGAAGCCGACCGCGCCGGCGTTCTTCGCCGCGCCCAGCACCAGGTCGCCGGTCACCGCGGTCGCAGTGAAGCCGTCGGCGGCCGCGACCAGTACGTCGCCGGGCCGGATGAACGACAGCGATGCCATCAGCGCCAGCACGTCGGCCGGGCCGCAGTTGCTGGTCAGCGCCGGCCCGCAGAACCGGGTCGGCAACGGGCTCGACAGATCGGCCGGGCCGATCGGCGGCAGCAGGGCGCCGCGCCCGCCCATCGCATCGACCAGATAGCCGGTGGGCACGCCGCCGAGCGCGGCCACCTGGTCGGCGGTCGGCCGCGGAAAGTTGCGGCGGACGGTCAGTACGGGCGGATCCTTGATCATGGTGTCTTGCGTCCCTGGTCGGTTGGTTGTCGTACGGCTTCCGGCGGCCTCAATCGACGGACGGAATGGCGGTCCAGGTGCCGCCGGCGGCGGCGGACCGTTTCGCGGCAGCAATGAAGGCGATACCGCGGGCACCGTCGCGCACGGTCGGGAAGTCGGGCGGGGCGGCCGGCTTGCGGCCGAGCCGACGGTCGACGATCGCGTCCGCCACCTCGCGGTAGAGGTTGGCGAAGGCCTCCTGATAGCCCTCCGGGTGGCCGAACACGGTGCGGGTCACACGCGCCGCGTCGTCGGCCAGGCCCGGGCCGTCGCGGGCCAGCAGCTGCACCGGCGCCGCGTGCGGCATCCAGCGCAGGTAGTTGGGGTTCTCCTCCCACCATTCCAGCCCGCCGCCGTCGCCGAAGATGCGCAGGTAGAGCCCGTGCTCCGCGCCCGCCGCCGCATTGGTGACCCAGAAGGTGGCGCGGCCGCCGCCGGCCAGGCGAAGCAGCGCCATGGCATAGTCGTCGACCTGTCGCCCCGGCACGATGGCCCCGACTTCGGCCAGCACCTCGGCCACCGGCTCGCCGGCAACGAACTCCAGCAGCTGGAAGGCGTGGGTGCCGATATCGCCCAGCACCATCGATTCGCCGACCTTCTCGGCGACCAGGCGCCAGGGCCGGCCGGCGCCGGCGCCCGCCTCGGCCTCGCCCAGGCGGGCGTTGAACGGTTGCACATAGCAGACCTGGGCCTGGCGGATCGGGCCGAGACGGCCGTCGCGCACCATCGCCCGCGCCTGGCGGACCATCGGGAATGCGCTGTAGTTGTATGTCGTGCAGAACACCACGCCGGCCGCGTCGACCGCGCGTACCAGGGCGCGTGCGTCGTCGAGCCCGGTGGTCAGCGGCTTGTCGCAGACGACGTCCCAGCCCAGGCCGACGGCACGCGCCGCCAGTGCGAAGTGGGAGTCGTTGGGGGTCATGACGGCAAGGGCGTCGATGGCATCCGTGCGCGCCGCCTCGCCGGCGAACAGGGCGTCGGCATCGGCATAGGCCCGGTCGGGGGCGATGCCCAGCGCGAGGCCGGCGTCGCGCGAGCGTCCGGGGTCGGCCGAAAGCACCGAGGCCACGATCGCGAAGCGGTCGTCCATCCGCGCCGCCAGCCGGTGGATCGGGCCGATGAACGAACCCGGCCCGCCGCCGACGACACCAAGCCGCACCCGCCGGCCGAATCCGGCCGGTTGCGCCGGCTCGGGCGCGTCCGATGCAGTGCCGGCCATGTCCTCTCCGCCAGGCTTGTCGCTGGCCCGCATTCAAGCAGGATTTGCGGCCGGTCGGCAATTGGCGCGTGGCGACGCCCGCGGGCGTGGCGGCGTTTCGGCAGCGAAGCCGGACGGACCGGTCAGCTGCTTCGGGCGTCGGCGCCGACACCGGCGCCAGGATGGTGCGCAGCTCGGTCGCGCGCACCGGCTTCGGGATGATGCCGGCCATCTGCAGGTCGCCGGACTGGCCGAGCTCCATCGCCATCCGCCGCACCGTGGGATGGATGCCGCTCATGATGAAGATCCGCGCCGCGGTGCCGCGTTGCGACAGGTGGCGCAGCAGCTCGATGCCGTCGGTGCCCGGCATGGTCAGATCCAGCACGATGACGTCGGCGTCGCTGCGTTCCTGCGCCAGCTTGAAGGCAGTGGCCTCGGTATAGGTCTCCACCTCGTAGCCCAGCGGCTGCGCCACCCGGCGAACCAGGTCGCCCATCGCCGCGTCGTCGTCGATCATCAGCAGTCGCATCGGGTGGATCGCTCCCCAATCTTGGTGACGGACGCGGGCTACGGGCCCTCGAACATGGGTGTCGGCCCTTCCAGGGCCTGGCGGATCGCGCGCGCAAGGTCTTCCTTGCGATAGGGCTTGCCGAGCAGGTTCATGCCGGGCTCGTGCTTGCCGTGCTGGTTCAGCGTGTCGCCGGGGAATCCGGAGGTCAGCAGCACGCGCATGTCGGCGCGCAACGCTGCGGCGGCCTTGGCCAGTTGATAGCCGTCCAGCCGTCCCGGCATGACGATGTCGGTGAACATGAGGTCGGGACGCACGGACTCCCCTTCCAGCAGTGCCAGCGCGGCCTCCCCATGATCGGCCTCGACCACCTTATAGCCGAGTGCGGTCAGCTGGACCACCGCGGTGCGGCGCATCTGCTCGTTGTCCTCGACCACCAGGATCGTCTCGTGGCCGGTCGGCAGCGGCCGGCTTGTCGCCGCGGCGCTGCTGCGCTCGACCCCGGCAGCGTCGCGCTGCACCGGCAGGTAGATCCGCACCGACGTGCCATGATCCGGCTCGCTGTACAGGTTGATGTGCCCGCCCGACTGCTTGACGAAGCCATAGACCATGCTGAGGCCGAGGCCGGTGCCGTGGCCCTGCGGCTTGGTCGAGAAGAACGGCTCGAACACGCGGCCCAGCGTCTCGGCATCCATGCCCTGGCCGGTGTCGCTGACCTCGACCAGCACATAGTCGCCGGGTGCGACATAGGGGTGGGTCTCGGCATAGTGGGCGTCGAGGTGGGTGTTGCGGGTGGCGAAGGTCAGCGCGCCGCCCTTCGGCATCGCGTCGCGTGCATTGCTGGCCAGGTTGACGACGGTGCTGTCGAACTGGGCGTGGTCGATCCGCACCGGCCAGACCGCGTCGGCCAGCCGTTCGTGGATGACGATGTCCTCGCCCAGTGTGCGGCGCAACATGGCGATGGTCCCGCGCATCAGACCGTTGATGTCGGCGGTGCGCGGGTCCAGCGGCTGGCGGTGCGAGAAGGCGAGCAGGCTCTTGGTCAGGTCGGCGGCGCGCAGGGCGCCGTTCAGCGCCGCCTCCACCATCGGCGCGGTCGCCCTGTCGGCGGTCTCGCTCTCCTGCACCAGGTCCAGGTTGCCGATGATCACGCCAAGGTAGTTGTTGAAATCGTGCGCCATGCCGCCGGTCAGCTTGCCGATCGCCTCCATCTTGGTCGATTGGGCGAGCTGGGCCTCCAGCGTGCGGCGGTCGGTGATGTCGGTCAGCGTCCCGACATAGCCGGCGATGCCGCCGTCGTCGGCGACGATTTCGACCACCTGACCGATCACCCAGCGCACGGCGCCGTCCTTGTGCAGGAAGCGGTACTCGACCTGGGCATAGCTGCGCTCGCTGACCGCCGTCTCCCAGGTGCCGAACACGCGTTCGCGGTCGTCGGGATGGACGGCGTTCTGCCAGCCCAGATTCATCGCCTCCGCCTCGGTAAGGCCGGTGATCTCGCAGTAGCGCCGGTTGACGAAGTCGCAGTCGCCGGCGGCGTTGACCTGGAAAAGGCCGACCGGCGACACGCGCTCCAGCGTCTCGATCAGCCGCTCCCGCGCCGCCAGCCGCTCGCGGGTCTCGTGAATGTCGGTGACGTCGTCATGGGTGACCACCAGCCGCGCGTTGCCGGCGACCTCGAAGCGCGACACGCGGCACAGGTGCCAGCGCAGACCGGCCCGGCTGTGGCAGGGATATTCGCGCAGGAAGGATTCGTGCCGACCGTTGCCGACATCGCGGATGCCGGCAGCGATCTCCAGTGCGGACTCGCGGTTGTCGCCATCGGTCGTGCGTTCGCAGGCGTCCAGGTAGTTGTCGCCGTCGACCGCACGCTGCCAGTCCCTGTCGCTGTCCTCGGCCTGCCGGCGCCAGGCGGCGTTCGTCGCCAGGATGCGGCCGTCCTCGCTGAGCACGGCCAGGTGGGCGCCGATGGCGTCCAGCGTCGCCCGGTTGAAGCGCTCGCTCTCGGCCAGCGCGGCGGTGCGCTCGTCGACCCGGCGCTCCAGCGTCGCGTTCATCTCGCGCAGCGCCGCTTCCGCGCGCATCTGCTCGGTGATGTCGATGGAAACGCCGAGCAGGTGGGTCGGGCGGCCGTCGGCATCGCGCAGCGCGATCTTCGCCGTGCGCAGGTGCCGCCGCTCGCCGCCGCGCGTGGTGACCGCCTCGTCGCTGACATGGCGCTCGCTGGCGCTCGCCAGCACCTGGCGATCGACCGCGACGAACGATTCCGCCATCGCCTCCGGCACGACCTCGAAGTCGGTCCTGCCGATGAATTCCTCGCGGGAATAGCCGAGCAGCGCCTCGCCGGCGCGGTTCAGCCGCTCGTAGCGCAGCTCGTCGGCCGTCTTCAGGAACACCATCGCCGGCAGGTTCTCGAAGATCGAATCGAGCATGCGCTGGTTGGCCAGCAGCTTCTGCTCGGCCGCGCGGCGGGCGCTGACGTCGCGGAAAATGGCCCGGGTCGAGACCGGCCTGCCGTCCTCGAAGCGGACGTTGATCCGCCCTTCCAGCGCCACCGGCCGCCCGTCCCTGGCCTGCAGCTCCACGGTCGCCAGGCCCGCGTCGTCGCCGGACATGATCTGACGGAACAGGTCCATGCAATGCGGCCGCGACGCCTCGGAGATGAAGTCGAAGATCGACCGGCCGACGATCTCGTCGTCGGCATAGCCCAGGGTTTCGCGCCAGGCACGGTTGACGAACATGATACGGCCGTCGGGCGCGACCGCCTGGATCAGGTCCGTGCTGTTCTCGAACAGGTCCTGATAGCGGGATTCGCTGGCCCGCAGCTGCTCTGCCCGGTCCATCGCCTTGCTGCGCAGGTCGACCAGTTCCTTCAGCCAGCGGTGCGAGCGCCAGGTGCTCTGCGCGACGAAGGCGAAATAGAGCGCGATCATCGCGCCCATCGCGATCTGCAGGCCGCCGCCGTCGGCAAGGAACATCACCACCGGCGTGACCAGCGCCGGCGTCGCGAACAGCAGCAGCGACATGCGATCGGCGCTCATCGACGAGGCCGCGCCGGCGCTGATCCCGGCGATGGCAAAGGCCAGGAAGACCTGATGCGGGATGTCGCCGGGCGGGAACAGGAGATAGGAGCCCAGGCCCCAGGCCATGCCGGCGACCGCCGCGCCGACGCGGAAGCGCAGCAGCCAGACGCGGTGGTCGCCCGTCTCCCCGCCGCGCGCGGTGAACAGGATCGACAGACCGGTGCGCACGCCGCCGACCACCACCAGGATGGCCAGCCAGATCACCGCATTGGTACGCGGAACGGCGTTCCACTGCATGGCCGCCAGCACGACCGCGATCACCAGGCTGATGGCGACGGCGAGCGGCAGGGTGCCGTACAGGTGGCGCAGCTGGGTGGCGAGCCAGGGCCGATCCGCCGGTTCCGCCGCGCCGTCCGGGCGCACAACGCCGTCGGCCACGGCGAACCGGCCGGGAACGGCGGAACTGTCCAGGCTCATCGGAATTGGACCATCATACGCCGGGGGACGCGCTGCATTGGCCAACATTCATGGGCACAGGCTTAATATTGTGTGAGAAAAATGACATTGGATCAAGCGGGTTACCCGCTTGATCGAGGCCGAATTGCCGCACCAAGCACATCGCCCGAGCGTTCAATTGACCGTGGATTGGCCGGGACCGGCGATCCGCGCCGGCATCGCCTTTGGTCCATCCGAATGTCATCGAACCGCAATGCCCCGCTGCTACCCAGCCCTGGCGGTCTGTCGCACCGCCGCCGGAGGCGAACGGTCGCCGGCCGGGTCGAACAAGCGAGGGGAACATTCCGATGACGGTCACGCGATCCGAGCGCCGGCCGCGGCCGGCCAATGGCGGCTGGGTCGGGTCGTCGGAAATCGTGCATCTCGGCGAGCGCCGCTTCGCACTGATCGAGCGCGACAACCAGCCGTGCATGAACGCCGCCAACGGCTGGATCTCCGACAAGCCGGAGGGGCTGGCGGTCGCCGCAGACGGCCGGGTCGTTCGTCGTCACAGACAACGATGGCGTCGACGACGCCACCGGCGAGACGCTGCTGCTGACCGTGGGCAACGCCGGCACGGTGGCGGACCCGCAATAGGTTCCGCGCCCGGTCGCCCTGACGCGCGAGGGCGCCCCCGTGCGGGGTGCCCGTATTCTTCGGTGCCGGCTCAGACGGTCGCGACCGGCGTCACCGGCGAGCCGAACGAGCCGGGCAGCCTGAGCGGCGGCGCGGTCAGCAGAAAGCGCGAGCGACCGTGCGCGCGCAGCCAGGCGGCCAGCTCGCTCAGATACCAGATCTCGCCAAGGTGGATGCCGAGCCGGAACAGGCAGGCCTGGTGTACCGGCAGGCCGGGCTGGCAGCCCTGCGCCGGCCGCTCGGGATAGGGAAAGCCCTCGACCGCGAAGTTATCGGCGATCAGCAGCGCAATGCCGCTTTCGTCGATCCAGCGCAGCAGGCGTTCGTCCTGGCCGTCGAGCGCGGCGTGCGAGTTGTGCAGGACCCGGGGGTCCGGGTCGCCGGCCATGTCGAGGATCGCCTGGCCGTAGCCGGTGTGCAGGCAAAGCATGTCGCCGGGCTCCACCGTGACGCCGTCGGCAACCATCACGCCCATCAGCGCGTCGTGGTCGACCAGCCGGCGGTCGCTGCCGAAATGGGCATGCAGGTCGATCAGCACGCCGCGGCCCTGGACGCAGGTCTCTGCCATCTTCTCGATGCCGAGCCGGCGGGCGCCGGGTCCGCCATCGGCCGCCGCGGCGTCCTGCGGGCCGACGACATCGACCCCGGCGCGGAAGCCGTTGTAGTAGACCACTTCGGCCTCGCCGTCGCCGTCGGCATCGAAGCGGGTGCCGACATGGGCCAGGCCGTCCCACTGCGTCGAATACTGCGTGTACAGGGTGACGCTGTCGTCGCAGGAGACGTCGGTCCAGTGCGGGTCTTCCAGCGCCATCGGGAAATGCACGAACGGGGCGCCCTGGGCGCGGGTCTCGATGCCGCGGCGCGGCGGGTGGCGGTCGGGCACCAGCGCGTTGCCGCCGGGCAGGTCGAGCGGCAGGCTGAGGCAGAAGGCGATGCCTTCTCGGACCTCGCGGACCGCCGCCAGCCGCCGCGCCGGCGTGATCAGGTTCAGCCGGCCGACCTCGTCGTCGGGGCCGAAGTCGCCCCAGTTCGAACCCTCGGGCCGATGCTTCCAGCGCGGCGCCATCTTCTCCCCCCGTGTCAGGTGATCGCGTCGAACAGCGTGACCGGCGGATAGGCCGCCGGATCGGTGGCGATGTCGAGCAGGGTCAGGCCGGGCCGGGCGAAGGCGGCGTCCAGCGCGGGCCCGATTTCGGCGGGTTGCTGGATGCGCTGACCGAAGCCGCCGCAGGCGCGCGCGATCGCGGCATGGTCGACAGCGGCGAAGGCGCAGGCCAGCGTATGGTCGCCGAACAGCAGGTCCTCGGCATGCTGCTGATAGCCGAGGATCTGGTTGTTCAGCACCATCACCGTCAGGTCGAGACCGAGCCGGCGCACCGTCTCCAGTTCCGACCAGACATGGCCGAAGCCGCCGTCGCCGGCCAGGCAGACCACCCGCCGGTCCGGGTGCGCGATCTTGGCCCCGATCGCCATCGGCAGGCCCCAGCCGAGGCCGGCCAGGCCGCGCGGGGTCAGGAAGCGCATCCCCGGCGCACGCGCCCGCAGGTAGTTGGCGACCCAGATCGAGGCATAGCTGGCGTCGGCGACGACGATGGTGTCGGCGTCGATGCGCGGATCGAGCGCGGCCATCAGCCGCTCCGGCCGGATCGGCGCCGCGTCGGACTCCGTCATCGGTGCGGCCTCTTCGGCATGGGCCGCGCGGCCGCGGGCAATGGCGGCGGCCACTTCGTCGCGGGCGGCGCGGCGCCGCTCCAGGTCCCGGCGTTCGAGCGCTTCGCTCAACGCCGTAAGCGTCGCCCGCGCGTCGCCGACCAGGCGCAGCGCCTCGTAGTTGCGGCCCACTTCCTGCGGGTCGATGTCGATCTGGATGTAGCGCGCGCCCGGCGGATACAGCGTCCAGCCGTCGGTGCCGTTCTGGTTGGTGCGGTTGCCGACCAGCAGCACCACGTCGGCGCCTTCGATCAGGGCGCGCTGGTGGCGCGCCATGCCGCGGCGGCCCATGAAATAGCCGACGACGCCGACCGACAGCGGGTGGGCCTCGTCGACCGCGCCCTTGCCCATGGTGGTGGTGGCCACCGGCAGCGCGGCCATCTCCTGCAGCCGGGCCAGGGCCGGCGCGGCGCCGGAGCTGTGCACGCCGCCGCCGGCGATCACCAGCGGCCGCCCGGCGCCGGCCAGCAGGCCGGCGGCCGCGTCGACCGCGTCCGCATCGGCGACCGGCCGATCGAGCGGATAGCGCCCCAGCGCAGCACGGCGCGGCGGTGTCCGCGCCGGGGTTGCCGGCCCGTCGGGCACCGGCTCCTCCAGCAGGTCTGCCGGCACCAGCAGCACCGCCGGGCCCGGCCGGCCGCCGGCGGCGGCGGCGAAGGCCATGTCGACATAGTCGTCGATGCGCCCGATATGGCCGACCCGCCGCACCCACTTCGCGACCCCGCCGAACAGGGCGACGTGATCGATCTCCTGGAATGCGTTGCGGTCGGTGTTGGCGCGCGCGACCTCCTGGACGATGGCGACCAGCGGGATCGCCGCCTTCAAGGCCTCGCCCAGCCCCGGCACCAGCAGGGTCGCGGCCGGACCGTTCTGGGCGCAGACGACGCCGACCATGCCGCTGACCCTGGCATAGCCGTCGGCCATGGCGGCGCCGGCGTTCTCGGTGCGATAGGCCACCTGGCGGATGCCGAATTCGGGCGCCAGCAGCAGCAGCGCCGACGGCAGGCTCTGGCCGAACAGGCTGTCGACCCCGTGCCGGCGCAGGGCGGCGGCCAGCAGGTGGGCGCCGCAAGGCGCGGCGAGCTTCAGGTTGCGGCGCGTCGCCGGCGCCGCCGTCGGGTTCGCGGTCATCGTGTCGGGCTCCCTCTTCCCGCCGTCGAGGGGGCGCCTCTGCCGGCCCGGATGTCAAGCCGGCGTCCCGGTCGGACGGCTCGACATGGACGATGGCTATGCGCATGAGTCATAATCCTTGCGGCAGTGTGGTCGCGGAAAGGCGCATGCTCCAGGTCAGCTACGATCCGATCCTGGTGACGGCTTCCGTCGTCGTTGCGGCGATGGCGGCCTTCACCTGCCTGCGCCTGACCAGCGGGCTCAGCCAGCTCGGCCCGGCGGCGCGCAAGCCGCGCATCGCCCAGGCCGCGGTCGCCCTGGGCGGCGGCATCTGGTCGATGCATTTCGTCGGCATGCTGGCGGTGCAGGTTCCAGTGGCGCTGACCTACGATGCCCTGCCGACGCTCGGGTCCGCCCTGATCGCGATCCTGGTCACCGGGCTCGGCCTGATGATCCTGCATTTCGGCGCCCGTACGCGCACGCGCATCGTCGCCGCGGGCGTGCTGACCGGCGTCGGCATCGTCTGTATGCACTATCTGGGCATGTGGGCGGTCAGCGGCGACTGCATCATCGGCTACGACGCCACCGGCGTCGCACTGGCCTCAGCCATCGGTATCGGCTCGTCGATCCTGGCACTCGATCTGGCCTATCGCCGCCGCACGCTGGCGGCGACCCTGGGCGGCGCGGTGGTGCTCGGCCTCGCCATTTCGGCGATGCACTATGCGGCGATGCTGTTCACCAGCTTCGCCGCCACGGATGCCAGCGCCGCGCTTGTGGCCGAGCCCAACCTGTCGTCCGGCGCGCTGGCGATGGTGGTGGCCACCGCCGCCTTCGTCATCTGCGGGCTGTTCCTGCTGACGGCGGTGCCGACCAGCGAGGCGAAGGCGGCGCCGGTGCACACGGCGCCGGCGCCGCCCGCACCCGCGGACCCGCCGCAGCCGGCGCCCTCCGAGGCCGAGCCCGATCCGCGTAACACCGCCACGGTGCTGTCGCGGGTGGCGTCGGAGCCGCGGCCGCTGCCCGGCAACCGCATCCCCTATGAGCGCGACAACGCCATCCGCTTCCTTGCCGCCGAGCAGATCGCGGCCGTGCGTGCAGACGGCCATTACACGCGCATCCTGCACGGCGGCGCCGAGTTCTTCTGCCCGTGGCCGATCTCGCGCCTGGAGAAGGCGCTGCAGTCGCCCTCGTTCCTGCGCACCCACCGCAGCTACATCGTCAACCTCGACCATGTGGTCGGGTTCAGGCGGGTGTCCGACAAGGGCTTCTGCCTGGTCGACGACGAGAGCCAGATCCCGGTCAGCCGCTCGCAGATGCCCAAGGTCCAGCGCGCGCTCGGCTTTTCCTGAATCCCTGCAATTCGTGCAGGCCTGCCGCAACTGGTGAACGGCAGGCGCCGGTCGTCAAGTCGCTGTGGCCGCGCCGCCGCGCCGGCCGCACATTTGCCGCAACCAAGCCGGCCAACCGGCGCGGCCGCGCGCGGCCCAGGCACAGGGAGGAAGCGAAGACATGATCCCCGGATCATTCGACTATCATCGTCCGCAATCCGTCGCCGACGCGGTGAAGCTGCTCGCCGATTTCGGCGAGGAGGCCCGCGTGGTCGCCGGCGGGCACAGCCTGATCCCGATGATGAAGCTGAGGATGGCGGTGCCGGAGCACCTGGTCGACCTGCAGGACATCGCCGACCTGCGCGGCATCCGGGTCGAAGGCGGCACCGTCACCATCGGCGCCATGACCACGCAGGCGCAGGTCATCGCCTCCGACGCCCTGGCCGCGGCCTGCCCGATCCTGCGCGAGACGGCGCTGCAGATCGCCGACCCGCAGATCCGCAACGTCGGCACCATCGGCGGCAACGTCGCCAACGGCGACCCCGGCAACGACATGCCGGCGCTGATGCTGGTGCTGAACGCCACGCTGGTCGTGCAGGGCGCTGGCGGCAGCCGCGAGATCGCCGCGCGCGCGTTCTACCAGGGCGCGTTCGCCACCGCCCTGGACGAGGGCGAGATCCTGACCGCGATCCGCTTCGCCGCGCCGCCGGCCGGCCATGGCCATGCCTACGAGAAGCAGAAGCGCAAGGTCGGCGACTATGCCACCGCGGCCGCAGGCGTGATCCTGACCGTGGAGGGCGGACGCTGCACATACGCCGCGATCGGGCTGACCAACGTCGCCGACACGCCGCTGTACGCGGACGCTGCCGTGCAGGCGCTGGTCGGGTCCGACCTGGGCGAGGCGGCAGTCGGCGCGGCCGCCGCGGCGGCGGAAGCGATCGCGCGTCCCACCGCCGACGGGCGCGGGCCGGCCGAATACCGCAAGAAGCTGACCGGCGTGATGGTCCGCCGCGCCGTGGCGCGGGCCCGTTCGCTGGCCGGCCGCTAGGGAGGGCACGATGGGCAAGATGCACGTCAAGATGACGGTCAACGGCAAGGCGGTGGAGGCGCTGGCCGAGCCGCGCACTCTGCTGATCCACTTCCTGCGCGAGGACCAGGCGCTGACCGGGCCGCACATCGGCTGCGACACCGGCCATTGCGGCGCCTGCACGGTCGACCTCGACGGCCGGTCGGTGAAGTCCTGCATGGTGTTCGTCGCCCAGGCCAACGGCGGCAAGGTCACCACCATCGAAGGCATCGCCAATCCGGACGGCACGCTGCATGCGATCCAGGAGGCGTTCCGCGAGCACCACGGCCTGCAGTGCGGCTATTGCACGCCGGGGATGATCACCCGCGCTTATCGGCTGCTGCAGGAGAACAGCAACCCGACCGAGCAGGAGATCCGCTACGGCATCTCCGGCAACCTGTGCCGCTGCACCGGCTATCAGAACATCGTCAAGGCGATCCGCGCCGCGGCCGAATCGCTCAGCGTGAAGGAGGCCGCGGAATGAACGCGCCGACCGCACCCTCGGCCGAACGGCTGGAGAAGCTCCAGGGCCTCGGCTGCAAGCGCAAGCGGGTCGAAGACGCCCGTTTCACCCAGGGCAAGGGCAACTACGTCGACGACATCAAGCTGCCGGGCATGCTGTTCGGCGACTTCGTCCGCTCGCCCTACGGACACGCCCGCATCAAGTCGATCGACGCCTCGGCCGCGCTCGCCGTGCCGGGCGTCAAGGCGGTGCTGACCGCCGCCGACCTGAAGCCGCTGAACCTGCACTACATGCCGACCCTGGCCGGCGACGTGCAGGCGGTGCTGGCCGACGAGAAGGTGCTGTTCCAGTACCAGGAGGTCGCCTTCGTCATCGCCGAGAACCGCTATGCCGCCGCCGACGCGGTCGAGCTGGTCGAGGTCGAGTACGAGGAGCTGCCTGCCCTGGTCGACGCCAAGAGGGCGATGGCCCCGGATGCGCCGCTGCTGCGCGAGGACATCAAGGACAAGTCGGAGGGTGCCCACGGCCCGCGCCGGCACCACAACCACATCTTCACCTGGGAGGTCGGCGACGCCGACGCCACCTCCGCCGCGCTGGCCGCCGCCGAGGTGGTGGCCGAGGAGGACATGACCTACCAGCGCGTCCACCCCTGCCCGCTGGAAACCTGCGGCTGCGTCGCCTCGATGGACAAGGTCAACGGCAAGCTGACCGTCTGGGGCACCTTCCAGGCGCCGCACGCGGTGCGCACGGTGGCCTCGCTGATCTCCAACATCCCGGAGCACGCCATCCGCATCATCTCGCCGGACATCGGCGGCGGCTTCGGCAACAAGGTCGGCGTCTATCCCGGCTACATCTGCGCCATCGTCGCCTCGATCGTCACCGGCGTGCCGGTGAAGTGGATCGAGGACCGGATGGAAAACCTGGCCGCGACCGCCTTCGCCCGCGACTATCACATGCGGGGCCGCATCGCGGCCACCCGCGACGGGCGCATCACCGGACTGGAATGCAAGGTGATCGCCGACCACGGCGCGTTCGACGCCTGCGCCGATCCGACCAAGTTCCCGGCCGGCTTCTTCAACATCTGCACCGGCTCCTACGACATCCCGACCGCCCATGTGACGGTCGACGGCGTCTACACCAACAAGGCGCCCGGCGGCGTCGCCTATCGCTGCTCGTTCCGCGTGACCGAGGCGTCCTACTTCATCGAGCGGATGATCGACGTGCTCGCCCGCAAGCTGCAGATCGATCCGGCCGAGCTGCGCATGAAGAACTTCATCCGCAAGGAGCAATTCCCCTACACCTCGGCGCTGGGCTGGGAATACGACAGCGGCGACTATCACACCGCGCTGCAGAAGGCGCTGGACACGGTCGACTACGCGGCGCTGCGCGCCGAGCAGGCGGCCAACCGGGCGGCATTCGCGCGCGGCGAGACCCGCAGCCTGATGGGCGTGGGCGTCGCCTTCTTCACCGAGATCGTCGGTGCCGGCCCGGTGAAGAATTGCGACATCCTCGGGCTGGGCATGTTCGACAGCTGCGAGATCCGCATCCATCCCACCGGCAGCGCCATCGCCCGGCTCGGCACCATCAGCCAGGGCCAGGGTCACGCCACCACCTTCGCCCAGATCCTGGCGTCGGAGATCGGCATCCCGGCCGACAAGATCACGGTGGAGGAGGGCGACACCGACACCGCGCCCTATGGCCTCGGCACCTACGGCTCGCGCTCGACCCCGGTGGCCGGCGCCGCCACCGCGATGGCCGGCCGAAAGATCCGGGCCAAGGCGCAGATGATCGCGGCCTACCTGCTGGAGGTGCACGAGGACGACCTGGAATGGGACGTCGACCGGTTCCAGATCAAGGGCAACCCGGAGAAGGCGAAGACGATGGCCGAGATTGCCTTCGCCGCCTACAACCAGGCGATCCCGGGGCTGGAGCCGGGGCTGGAGGCGGTCAGCTACTACGACCCGCCGAACATGACCTATCCGTTCGGCGCCTATGTCTGCGTGGTCGACGTCGACGTCGACACCGGCGTCACCGCGGTCCGCCGCTTCTATGCCCTCGACGACTGCGGCACCCGCATCAACCCGATGGTGATCGAGGGCCAGGTCCATGGCGGCCTGACCGAGGCGCTGGCCATCGCCATGGGCCAGGAGATCGCCTATGACGAGATCGGCAACATCAAGGGCGGCAGCCTGATGGACTTCTTCCTGCCGACCGCGGTGGAGACGCCGACGTGGGAGACCGACTGGACCGTCACCCCGTCGCCGCACCATCCGATCGGCGCCAAGGGCGTCGGCGAATCGCCCAATGTCGGCGGCGTCTCGGCCTTCTCCAATGCGGTCTGCGACGCCTTCGCCCACCTCGGCCTGACCCATACCCAGATGCCGCACGACCACTGGCGGGTGTGGATGACCGCCGACAGGCTGGGGCTGCACGGCTGAGCCGGCGGGGCCGGGTTCGCCCGGCCCCGGCAGCGCGGGGGCGCCGAATGGACCACGCGACCGACCCGACGGATCCCGGCGCGCTGCAGGCCCGGCTGGAGGCGGCCGGCTATGTCCCGGACCAGACCATCGCCACCGCGCTGCGGCTGGCGCTGACGCTGAAGCGGCCGCTGTTGCTGGAGGGCGAGGCCGGCGTCGGCAAGACCGCGGTGGCGCAGGCGCTGGCGACGGCGCTGGCGGCCCGCCTGATCCGGCTGCAATGCTACGAGGGCTTGGATGCGAGCGCCGCCATCTACGAGTGGAACTACCAGCGCCAGCTGCTGGCCATCAAGGCCAGCGAGCGCGCGGGCCTGAGCGCCGACGAGGTCGAGGACCACATCTTTTCCGGCAAATACCTGCTGCGCCGGCCGCTGCTGGAGGCGATCAGCCAGCCGGAGCCGCCGGTGCTGCTGATCGACGAGATCGACCGCGCCGACCTGGAGTTCGAGGCCTATCTGCTGGAGGTACTGGCCGACTACCAGGTCACGGTGCCGGAGCTGGGCACCATCGCCGCCACCTCGATCCCGTGCGTGATCCTGACATCCAACGGCACCCGGGCGCTGTCCGACGCGCTGCGCCGGCGCTGCCTGTATTGCTGGATCGATTTCCCGGATCCGCAGCGGGAGCTGGCGATCATCCGTCACCGGCTGCCGGACGTCGAGCCCGCGCTGGCCGGGCAGGTCGCCCGCTTCGTCGCCGCCCTGCGCCGGGAGGACCTGGACAAGGTGCCGGGCATCGCGGAGACGCTGGACTGGGCGGCGGCGCTGATGGCGCTCGACACCCGCAACCTGGAAGGCAATCCGGCCGCGATCCATGCCAGCCTGATCTGCCTGTTGAAGACCGAGCGCGACCTCAAGTCGGTGACGTCCGAGGTGGTCGGCCGGCTGGTCGGGCAGGCGGCATGACCGCGACCGGCGCGGCGGTCGCCGGGCCGGCCGCCGTCGGGCGCCGGGCGGTCGGCTTCGTCGACCATCTCCGCGCCAACGACTTCGCGGTCGGGATCGGCGAATCCGCGGCGGCCCTGTCGCTGCTGAACGCGATGGGCCCGGTGCCGGTCGCCGCCATGCGGCAGGGCCTGAAGACGCTGCTGACCGGCTCGCACGACGAGTGGCAGCGCTTCGACGACCTGTTCGAGGCCTATTGGTTCGGCCATGGCCGTGTGCGCACCGTGACGCGCACCGCCGGGCTGGCGGGCGGCGGCAGCGGCCGGCCGGCGATCTGGGACGGCCACCTGCCCGATGGCGCCGCCGCGCGGCCGGGCGGTGCGCAGGGGGCGGTGGCGGACGACGATGCCGGCGAGGCGGCCGGCCGCGGCCGGCTGGTCGCATCCCAACAGAAGCTCAGCGGCAGTGCCGACCTGCGCCAAATGACCGACCCGGCGGAGCTGGCGGCGGCCGAGGCGGTGGCCCGGCGGCTGGCCCAGGCGATGCGCTATCGGCTGTCGCGCCGCCATCGCGCGCGCGCCGGCGCGCCGCGGCTCGACCTGCGCCGCACGATCCGCCGCAACATCGGCCACGGCGGCGAGCCGCTGACGCTGGTCGGCCGCGAGCGGCCGGACCGGCCGGTTCGCCTGGTCGTCTTCGTCGACGTGTCCGGCTCGATGCACGCCTATGCGCGCGTGTTCCTGCAGTTCGTCCGCGGTCTGGTCGGCATCTGGGCCGAGGCCGACGCCTATCTCGTCCACACCCGCCTGGTCCGGGTCACCGACGCGCTGCGCGACGGCGACCCGATGCGGGCGATGGCGCGGCTGGCGCTGATGGCCGAGGGGTTCGGCGGCGGCACCCGGCTGGCCGCCGGCCTCGCCGCCTTCAACCGCAGCTACGCCCGCCGCGCGGTCAACGGCCGCACCGTCGCGGTGATCCTCAGCGACGGCTACGACACCGACCCGCCCGATCGGCTCGCCGCGGAACTGGCCACGCTGAAACAGCGGGTGCGTCGGCTGGTCTGGCTCAACCCGCTGCTGGGTTGGCGCGACTATGCGCCGGTCACCCGGGCGATGGCGGCCGCACTGCCGTTCATCGACCACTTCGCCGCCGCCCATTCGCTCGACGCGCTTGCCGCGCTTGAGGGGGAGCTGGCCCGGCTGTGAGCGCGAGCCTGGCCGAGGTCCTGGCCCGGATCGACGCGCTGCGCGCCGCGGGCGACGACTTCTGCGTCGTCACCGTGGTCCGCACCGCGCTCGCCACTTCGGCCAAGGCCGGGGCGAAGGCAGTGGTCACGGCGGACGGCACCGTGCACGGCTTCGTCGGCGGCGGCTGCGTGACCGGCGCGGTCCGCCGGGTTGCCCTGGAAGCCATCGGCGGCGGCGAGCCCAGGCTGATCCGCGTCAAGCCGAAGGACGAGGTCGCCGCGGCGGTCGACACCGACGGGGTCGAGCTGCACCGGTCGAGCTGCCCCAGCGGCGGCACGGTCGACCTGTTTCTCGAGCCGATGAGCCAGCCGCCGCGGATCGCGGTCTGCGGCGCGTCGCCGGTGGCGCTGGCGCTGTGCCGGCTGGCCCGCGCAATGGGCAACCAGGTGATCGCCGCGACGCTCGCCGAGGATCGCGCCAAGGTGGCCGATGCCGACCGCTGGGTGGAGGGCGTCGCGCTCGACGGCCTGCGGCCGCGCGACGCCGCGGTCGTTGTCACCCAGGGCAAGCGCGACCGCGAGGCGCTGCTCGCCGCCCTCGGCTCGGCGGCCGGTTATGTCGGCATGGTCGGAAGCCGCACCAAGATCGGCAAGCTGCGTGCGCAGATCGCCGACGCGGTGCCGGCGGAGCGGCTGGCGGCGCTGCGGGGGCCGGCCGGCATCGCCATCGGCGCGATCGATCCGGAGGAGATCGCGCTCGCCATCCTGGCCGAGATCATCGCCGTGCGCCGCGCCGACGTGCGCGCGGCGGCCGGCGCTTCATCGGCGGTCGGCTGAACCGGCCGCGGCCGGCGCCGGGCCGGTGCTGTCGCGCACGATCAGCTTGGCCTTCAGGTCGGTCCGCATCGGCGGCTGCCAGGCCGGCTGGTCCAGCATACGCAGCAGCACCATGGCCCCGGCCCGGCCCAGTTCGTGCCGCGGCTGGTGCACCGTGGTCAGCGTCGGCTCGCAATAGTCGGCATACTCGATGCCGTCGAAGCCGACCACCGAAACGTCCTCGGGCACCCGCACGCCGGCCGAGCGCACCACCTTCAGGAACCCGATCGCGATCTCGTCGCTGGCGGCGAAGACGCCGGTCGGCCGCTGCGCCGGCGCCATCGCCAGGAAGGCCGCGCCGGCGGCCGAACCGGCACGGAAGTCGAAACGCCCGCCCCAGCGCACGATGCTGTCCGGGTCGAGGCCGGTCGCCGCCGCGCCCTCGCGGTAGCCCTGCCAGCGCTGCGCGTCGACCCAGTTGCCGAGCGGCCCGGAGATGTAGCCGAGCCGGCGGTGGCCGAGGCCGGTCAGATGGCAGGCGATCTCCTCCGACGCCTCCCGGTTCTGCACGATGATCATCGGCACCTCGGTCTCGATCACGTTGGTGCCGACCGAAACGATGGGCACGCCCGCGTCCTGCAACTGGCGGTCGTCCTTCACCGGCATCCAGCCATTCATCAGCAGCACGCCGTCGACCTGGCCGGCGAAGGCGAGGTCGACGAAGTGGCGTTCCCTGGCGTGGGAGTTGTCGAGGTTGCCGATGATCAGGCCGTAGCCGTTCTCCGACAGCGCCGCGTCGATGCCGCGCAGCACCTCCGAGAAGAACGGATTGCCGACGTTGGGCACGATCACCATCGCCATCATCGCCTTGCGTGCGCGCAGCGACCGCGCGGCGCGATTGGGCGTGTAGCCGGTGGCGGCGACGGCCTGCAGCACCTGCTCGCGCGTTTCGGCCCGCACCCGGTCCGGGGTCATCAGCGCGCGGCTGACCGTGGCCGTCGACACGCCGGCGCGGTCGGCGACGTCCTGTATGGTCACGCTGCTGCGCGGCACCTGACGGCGCTTGCCGGCGGCCCTTCCGCTCATCTGGTCCGATCCGATCCTTTCCTGCTGCGGCGCCCCGCCGTCGCGGCAGAGGGCGCATCCAGGGTGCTGCGGGTGCTGTTGACAGGCGGTGGCAATCCTATACAGTATTGGTAATCGATTACAAACACCCGGCTGCCGGGCCAGATCCGGTTGGCGAACGGGGAACGATCGTCGTGTGCCCGAACCTGGGCGCTCATATGGGAGGACGAAGCATGAAACGACCCGGAATCTCGACCTTGCTGCAGACCACCGCCCTGGCGGCGCTGGTCAGCGTGCCGGCGACGGCGGCGGAAGTCGAGGTGATGCACTGGTGGACGTCCGGCGGCGAGCAGGCCGCGGTGTCCGTCTTCGCCAACGAGACCAACAACAACGGCCAGGACACCTGGGTCGACACGGCGATCGCCGGCGGCCCGAACGCCCGTGCCGCCGTCATGCAGCGCACGCTGGGCGGCGATCCGCCGGACGCGGCGCAGTTCAACCCCGGCCGCCAGTACGAGGAACTGATCGAGGCGGGCCTGCTGCTGGACCTGACCGAGCTGGCCGAGGCCGAAGGGTGGGCCGACGTGGTCAACCCGCCGCGCATCCTCGAACCCTGCATCAAGGACGGCCACGTCTGGTGCGTGCCGGTGAACGTGCACAGCTGGCAGTGGGGCTGGGCGTCGATCCCGGTGTGGGAGCAGTCTGGCGTCGCGATGCCGACCAACCTGGACGAGTTCCTGGCCGCCGCACCGAAGATCCAGGAGGCGGGCTTCATTCCGTTCGCGATCGGCGGCGAGAACTGGCAGCACACCGGTGCGCTGAACGTCGTCATCCTGTCGACCATCGGCCGCGACGGCTATCTGCGGGTCTATCAGGACCGCGACCTGGACTATGCGCGCGGGCCGGAGGTGCGGCGCGCGCTCGAGATCTGGCGTGAGATGACGTCGTACATCGACGAGGGCTCGGGCAACCGCAACTGGAACGACACCACCAACCTGATCATCACCGACCGGGCCGCCCTGCAGATCATGGGCGACTGGGCGCGCGGCGAGTTCGCCATCGCCGGCGAGGTGCCGGGGACCGATTACGAGTGCCTGGCCGGCGGACCGTCGGAGCATCCCTATCTCGACACCGGCGGCGACATCTTCCTGTTCCCGAAGCAGGACGACCCCGAGGTCGAGGCGGCGCAGCTGCGCATGGCCTCGATGATGATCAGCCCGCGGGTGCAGGCGCTGTTCAACACCGCCAAGGGCTCGCTGCCGGTGCGCGCCGACGTCGACCTGTCGCTGGCCGACGCCTGCATGCAGAAGGGCCTGGAGATCCTGGCCGACCCGGAGAACGTGGTCCCGGCGATGAACAACTTCTTCACCGAGGACACCACCGGCGCGCTCAACGACCTGTGGACCGAGTTCTCGTTCAATCGCGAGCTCAGCATCGACGAGGCGCAGGAGCGCTTCGTCGAGATCATCGAGAACGCCGACTGAGGCGTCGCCGCTGACAACCGCGGCGGTCGGGGCCATGCGCCCCGCCGCCCGCGGTTGACCGCCGGCCGCGGCGCGGCCGGCGCAGCTTCGCGGACAACGCCCCATCGATTCGAGAGCGCGGGCCATGGCACAGCGCCGCAGGCGCCTTTCCGACCTGCACCCGATCATCGGCTCAAGCCCGATGATCGCGGTCGCGCTCGGCGTCTACGTCATCGGCATCGTCTATTCGGTGCTGCTGTCGTTCACCGACTCCAAGCTGTTCCCGCGCTTCAACTTCATCGGCATCGACCAGTATGACCGGCTGTGGAACACGTCGCGCTGGCTGGTCTCGGTGGAGAACATCTGGCTGTTCGGCGTGCTGGTCATCGTCTTCCAGATGACGCTCGGCTATCTGCTGGCGGTGTTCATCGACCAGCGGATCAAGCAGGAAGACACCTTCCGCACCATCTTCCTCTATCCGTTCTCGATGTCCCTGGTGGTGACCGGGCTGGTCTGGCAGTGGATGCTCGACCCCAATCTCGGCATCACCGCCACGGTTCAGCGGCTCGGCTGGGAGGACTTCAAGTTCGCGCCGCTGGTCAACCAGGACCAGGCGATCTACGGCCTCGTGCTGGGCAACGTCTGGAACGGCGTCGGCGTGACCATGGCAATCATGCTGGCCGGCCTGCGCGGGGTCGACGAGGAGATCTGGAAGGCGGCCCGGGTCGACGGCATCCCGACCTGGCGCACCTATCTGTTCATCGTGCTGCCGATGATCCGCGGCGCCGTGCTGACCGCGTTCATCCTGCAGTGCACACAGATCGTCCGGGTCTACGACCTGGTGGTGGCGATGACCCAGGGCGGGCCCGGCATCGCCTCGCAGATGCCCGCCGTGTTCGTGATCGAGCATATCCAGAATCGCCAGAACGTGGCGCTGGGCATGGCCGCGGCGACCATGATGCTGATCCCGATCGTGGTGCTGCTGTTCATCAAGGCGGCCAGCGACTACCGCGCCAAGCGCCGTGCCGGACTGTTGAGCCGATGACCGGCGAGGCGATGACCCGGTCGCCGGCGATGAGCGCGGCGGGTCCGCGCGGCGCCAAGCCGAAGCGGCTGACGCCGGCGCGTATCGGCGTCTACGCCTTCCTGCTCGTCTCGGCGCTGTTCTTCCTCGCCCCGCTCTGGGTGATGGTGGTGACGTCGATGAAGTCGATGCCGGAAATCCGGCTCGGCTACCTGTTCTCGTGGCCCAGCGACATCGACTTCGAGGCCTGGGTCAAGGCCTGGGGCACCGCCTGCACCGGCCTGGAGTGCAGCGGCATCAGCCCCGGCTTCTGGAACTCGATCAAGATCACCGTGCCCAGCGTGATCATCTCGGTCGCCGTCGCGGCGATGAACGGCTACGCGCTGTCGTTCTGGCGGTTCCGCGGCGCCAACCTGTTCTTCGGCCTGCTGATCTTCGGCGCCTTCGTGCCCTACCAGGCGGTGATCTATCCGCTGATCATCTTCCTGCGCGACGTCGGCCTGTTCGGCTCGCTGCCGGCGATCATCATCATTCACACCATCTTCGGCATGCCGATCCAGACGCTGCTGTTCCGCAACTTCTTCGCGTCGCTGCCGGAAGAGCTGTTCAAGGCCGCCCGCGTCGACGGCGCCGGTTTCTGGTCGGCCTTCTTCCGCATCATCATGCCGATGTCGGTGCCGATCACCATCGTCGCGGTCATCCTGCAGACCACCGGCATCTGGAACGACTTCCTGTTCGGCTCGGTGTTCGCCGGGCCGGAGAACCGGCCGATGACGGTCCTGCTCAACAACATCGTCAACTCCACCACCGGCATCCGCGAGTACAACGTCAACATGGCCGCCACCATCCTGACGGCGGCGGTGCCGCTCGCCGTCTATTTCTTCTCGGGTCGCTGGTTCGTGCGCGGCATCGCCGCCGGCGCGGTGAAGGGCTGAGCCATGGCAAGCGTATCCATCCGCGACCTGGGCGTGGCGTTCGGCCATGTCCGCGTGATGCAGAACCTGAACCTCGAGGTCGAGGAGGGCGAGTTCATCGTGCTGCTCGGCCCGTCCGGCTGCGGCAAGTCCACCCTGCTCAACTCGATCGCCGGCCTGCTCGACATCGCCGACGGCGAGGTCTGGATCGACGGCAAGAACGTCACCTGGGAGGAGCCGAAGAACCGGGGCATCGGCATGGTGTTCCAGTCCTACGCGCTCTACCCGCGCATGACGGTTGAAGGCAACATGTCGTTCGGCCTGAAGATGGCGAAGGTGCCGAAGGACGAGATCCGCCGCCGGATCGCGGCGACGGCCAGGCTGCTGCACATCGAAGAGCTGCTGCACCGCCGCCCGGTCCAGCTGTCGGGCGGCCAGCGCCAGCGCGTCGCCATCGGCCGCGCCCTGGTGCGCGACGTCCACGTCTTCCTGTTCGACGAGCCGCTGTCCAATCTCGACGCCGCGCTGCGCACCGAGCTGCGGGTGGAGTTGAAGCGCCTGCATCGCGAGCTCGGCAACTCGACGATGATCTATGTCACCCACGACCAGGTCGAGGCGCTGACGCTGGCCGACCGGATCGCGGTGATGCACGGCGGGATCATCCAGCAGCTCGACACGCCGCGGACCATCTATCACACGCCGTCCAACCGGTTCGTCGCCGGATTCGTCGGCTCGCCGAAGATGAACTTCTTCGAGGGCCGCATCGAGGTCGCCGACGGCCGGCCGGTGTTCGCGTCGCCTGCGCTGTCGCAGCCGCTGGACGGGTACGCCTTCGCCGCCGGCGTGCCGGCCGGAACCGAGATCGAGCTGGGCATCCGGCCGGAACATGTGCGCATCGTGCAGGAACCCGGCGCCCACGCCGTCACTGTCGACCTGGTCGAGCCGATGGGCGCCGAGACCGTGGTCTGGTGCGCGCTGGAGGGCCAGACCATGAGCCTGCGCCTGGAAGGCGAGACCGCGATCAAGCCGCAGGACGTCCTGCAGGTCGCCTTTCCGGCCGACCGCCTCAACCTGTTCGACAAGTCGTCGGGCAACCGTCTCTAGCCCCGGGAGATCCAAGTGTCCGTACTCGACCGCCTATCGGTCCAGCTCTATTCGGCCCGCGAGTTCCCGCCGCTCGAGGCCCAGCTCGACACGCTGGTCGCGCTCGGCTATCGCAAGGTGGAGCCCTATGGCGGCCTGCTCGACCAGGCCGAAACGGTCGCACCGGCGCTGAGGAGCCGCGGCCTAGCCGCACCCAGCAGCCACATCGGGCTGGCCAAGCTGCAGACCGATTTCGACGGCGCCGTCCGCGCCGCGCAGGCGATGGCGATTCCGCTGCTGATCGTGCCGGCGGTGCCGCACGACCAGCGCGAGAAGGACGCCGCCGGCTGGCTCGCGCTCGGTCGCGAGCTGGACGCGCAGCAGAAGAAGTTGCGCGCGGAGGGCATCCGTCTCGCCTGGCACAACCATGCGTTCGAGTTCAAGCGCACCGCCGACGGGCGCTATCCGATGGACCTGATCCTGGAGGGCGCGCCGGAGATCCAGTGGCAGGTCGACGTCGGCTGGCTCGATCGCGCCGGCGAGCCCGCGGCGGACTGGGTGGCGCGCTATCGCGACCGTATCGTCGCCTTCCACGTCAAGGACGTCGCCCCGGCGGGCGAGAATGCGGACGAGGACGGCTGGGCCGACATCGGCTTCGGCGTCCTCGACTGGGCGGCGCTGCTGCCGGTCATGGAGTCGGCGAGCCCGGAACTGCTGGTGCTGGAGCACGACAAGCCGAACGACTTCGCCCGCTTCGTGCGCCGTTCGATGGAGACGATCAAGCGCTGGTGACGCAAGGGGCCGGCCGCGCCGGCCCTGCGCGCGCCGCAAGACATGCGACAACTCGCCCATGACCGCTCGCTTGGCGGGCGCGCCGAAACGCCGGATACGGATGTAATGGATTACCTAGGCAAGCTCTCGTTCCAACTCTACTCCTCGCGGCAGTTCCCGCCGCTCGGTCGCCAGCTGGAGACGCTGGCGGCGATCGGCTACCGCCAGGTCGAGCCCTATGGCGGCCTGTTCGCCGACGCGCCGGCACTGGTCGCCGGTCTGCGCGCGGCGGGCCTGACCGCGCCGAGCAGCCATGTCGGCCTCGACATGGTGCGCGCGGAGCGCACACAGGTCGCCGAAGTGGCGGGCCAGATCGGCCTGCGCCACGTCATCGTGCCCTATCTGGCGCAGGACGAACGGCCGGCCGACAGTGCGGGCTGGGCCGCCCTGGCCGGCGAGCTGGAAAGCCTGGCCGCGGCCTATGCCGAGGACGGACTGACACTCGGCTGGCACAACCACGACTTCGAGTTCGCGACGCTGGCCGACGGCGGCGTGCCGATGGCGCTGCTGCTGGACAATGCGCCGAGCCTGGCCTGGGAGCCCGACCTGGCCTGGACGGTGCGCGGCGGCGCCGATCCGTTGGTCTGGCTCGACCGCTACCAGGGCCGCGTCGTCGCGTGCCACATCAAGGACATCGCGCCTGCCGGCGAGAATGCCGACGAGGACGGCTGGGCCGACGTCGGCCACGGCGTGCTCGACTGGGCTGCGCTGGCGCCGGCCTGCGTGGCCGCCGGGGCCGCGCTGCTGGTGGTCGAGCACGACGCGCCGAAGGATTTCGAACGCGCCGCCCGGCGATCCCGTGACACCGTTGCCAAGTGGTAGGTAGGACGATGAGCGAACCCCTCAAGGTCGGCATGATCGGCTGCGGCGTGATCTCCGGCATCTATGCCCACAACATCCCGCGCTTCCGCGACATCGCACTGGTCGCCTGCGCCGACCTGCGGCCGGAGGCGGCCGACGCGCTGGCGGCGAAGGCCGGCATCCGCGCGATGACGGTGGATGCGCTGCTGGCCGACCCCGACATCGATATCGTGCTGAACCTGACCGTGCCTGTGGTGCATGCCGAGGTCGCCCACGCCGCGCTCGACGCCGGCAAGCACGTCTATTCGGAGAAGCCGCTCGGCATCACCGTGACGGAGGGCGAGAAGCTGGTGGCGGCGGCCGAGGCGAAGGGCCTGAAGATCGGCGTGGCGCCGGACACCTTCCTCGGCGCAGCGCACCGCAACTGCCGCGAGCTGGTCGATTCCGGCGAGGTCGGGTCGATCATAGCCGGCACCTGCTTCATCCTGTCGTCCGGCATGGAGAGCTGGCACCCGAACCCGGCGTTCTTCTTCCAGCGCGGCGGCGGGCCGGTGCTCGACGTCGGCCCGTACTACATCACCGCACTGATCAACCTGCTGGGCCCGGTCACCGGGGTGGCGGCGATGGACGGCAAGGGCTTCGCCGAGCGTGTCGTCGGCGCCGACGGCCCGCACAAGGGCGAGCGGATCAAGGTCGAGGTGCCGACCACGGCGCTGGGCCTGATGCGCTTCGCCTGCGGCGCCCACATCTTTCTCGGCGCCAGCTGGGACGTGAAGGCGCACGGCCACCGGCCGATGGAGCTGTACGGTAGCAGGGCCAGCATCCGGCCGCCGGACCCGAATTTCTTCGGCGGCGACATCGAGGTCGCCAAGGCGAAGGACGAATGGACCGCGATCGACCCGTCGAGCCGGCCGTTCGGCGAGATGAACTGGCCGGTGGACGCGCCGAACCGGGCCAACCATCGCGGGCTGGGCCTTGCCGAGCTGGCCGCGGCGGTCAAGGCCGGGCGCCCGAACCGGGCCAGCGGGCGCCTCGGCCTGCACATGCTGCAGGTGGCCGAGGCGATCGGACAGTCGGCGGCGGAGGGCCGGTTCGTCGCCATCGACCCGGCGATCGACAGGCCCGAAGCGATGACCGATTCGGAGGCGAAGGCGCTGCTGCGCTGACGTCGTCCGAAGCGGCACCGGCCCCGCCCGGTGCGCCCGCCCCAGGTTCCTCCTCCCCAAGTAGCCCTTGGGCGGTGCAACCGGAGCGGGCCGGTGCCGCAGCTTCTCTACACCGGTGGCGCCTTCCACGCCTGCCATCGCGCAGCACGCGCCGCCGGGGAAGTGAGGTGGCCGTTGCACGGCAGGCGCCGTGCGATCAGATCCAGAGCTCGACGTTGGAGTCGAATCCGCCGTTGGCCACCTCGCGATCGGCGAGGAGGCTGATCCAGTCCTGCAGCAGGGCGCTGTTGCGGTCCGCCTCGCCGTTGGCTTCGATCGTGCCGGGGTCGACCTCGCCGTAGCCGCCGGAGTCCTTTTGTGTGCCATCGGCGACCGGCGCGTCCTTGATGTACCCCTGCTCCTTCAGCGCCTCGACGATGTCTTTCGGCTTGTTGTCCGGGTCCGGAGCGTCCTTGGGGTCGCCGTCCTGGAACACCTCCTCGCCGGCTGTCATGAACACGGTGCCAGTGCCCGTGCCGGAGCCGGTCGTCGCGCCGGCGCCGCCGAGCCGAGCGATGAGCGCCTCCGCCTCGCTCGCGTCGAGGCTGAGGATGTCGCCGATCAGGTCGTCCTTGGCGGTCGTGCCGGCGGCTCCGGGCAGATCGAGGATGTCGTCGCCAGCGGACTCGTCCGTCCGGCCGAGGGTTTGCGTCTCGCGGATCGCCGAGGTGTCAAATGCGATCTGGGCCATGACGTTTCTCCAATCCTTCTGCGTGAACAGTAATGGCCGATACGGCGCCGGCGCCGGGGCGGATGTCGGGCGGCGGTGACCGCGGTCACTCCCGGCGTTCTGCCGGCACGCGCGCGGCCGCCGACTGCCGGCGCAACACCGACGCATGCGACCGGCCGCATAGCGGCAGCGCGCCGAGGACGTCGGCGCCCTGGTCGACTGGCATATGGCGAAGAATTCATCCGGGCGGCCATGGCGCGGCCACAGTGCGCTGCCACGGTCGATGGGATCGATACATGCCGTTGCATCGACCCGGTGGAGGCCATGCGATGCCGTCAGTCCCAGCCGTCCGCTTCGCGATCCTGCTGCTGGCGTCTGCGCCGCTGGCGACCGGCGCCGGGGCGGCGACATTCCAGTATGACAACGTTGTCTACGACTGGCCGGACGAGGGCCGCCGCGTCGTACAGGACGGCTGGGTCAGGCTGACGCTGGATGGCGACGCTCCCTTCGCGATCCGCATCTTCCGCAGCGAGCAGCGGCCGCGCGACCCCGCGGCCTGGCTGGAGCGGCGCATGGATTTCGTGGTCGAGGACGACGAGACGGTCGACTTCCGGGTGCCGATGGACAGCCTCGACCTCGGCGCCATCCCGGTCACGGCCGGCGGCCAGTCCGTCGACGGCGACATGCAGCTGTTCATGGCGATGCAGGTCGGCGACCGGATCGAGCTGGTCATGCTGGACTACTGGGGCGACAACCCGGCCGACGCGGTGGCGGCGCTGGTCGAGCGCGAGGTGGTGCCGCTGATGCTGTCGATGCGCTTCGTCAGCGAGGGGGCGCCGCCGCTGCTGGAGCCGGCGTCGCCCGGGCCGCTCGACGGCGTCTTCTATGCCAACACCATGGGCTACGGGCTCAACGGCATCGAGCTGCAGCATCATTTCCTGATGCTGTCGGCGGACGGCTATTTCTTCGAGGACGTGCCCGCGGGCGCGGGCACCGCCGGGTTCGACTTCGGCGCGGCACTGTCCGGGCGACCGGACGACGCCGGCACCTACCGCGTCGCCGGCGACGCGATCCGGTTCGCCTATGCCGACGGCTCGGTCGCGACGATGGCTCTCTCGTCGGGCGACGGCGGCCTGTCCATCGGCGAGCGGGACTATCTCGCGCTTGATCCGGTGCCGGACGGCCTGGTGCTGGAGGGCAGCTACAGCCGCCAGAGCTTCGCCCAGTTCGGAGTCGGCAGCGGGGTCAGCGGCGGCGCCTATTCGGGCAGCTACTACAGCTTCGGCGCCGATGGACGCTTCACCGCGGACCGCTCGTCCGGGGCGTTCGGCAGCTTCGAGAACGCGGCCGGCGATTCGCAGGGCGGGTTCGCGGTCCGTCCGCAATCCGATTCCGCCGTCGGCACCTATGTCGTCGCCGGCGGCGCGCTGATCCTGACCGATACGCGCGGCCGCGTGACCGTCCACTCGCTGGCCGTCGTCGCCGACGGCATGATCGCCATCGACGGCGGCATCTACCTGCGCCCGGACGACTGAGACGTCTGGACGCGCGCGGGCGCCTCAGTCGTCGAAGAAGCGCCAGACGCCGTCGTCGTCGCGGCAGGCGTGGTTGTCATAGCTGGCGGTGCGGCCGCCGACGTTGAGGATTTCCAGGAAGTCTCGGCAGAAATAGCCGCGCTCGGTCTGGTAGGTACGCAACGGCTGGATCCGGCCGCTGTTGCCGGTGTCGAGGTTGGTCCAGGTGGCGACCGCACCGTCGGAGCCGGTCTCCAGCGCGATCTGCATGGTGTCCACCGCCATCTTCACGTCGGAATCGGCCATGTCGACATAGAGGTCGACCGGGAAGTTGGGGTCGTCGTCGGGGCCGAACGACAGGCAGCCGCCAAGGCAGGATATGGCCAGCAGCACCAGCGGCACCCTGCGACGGTCCGCGCGGCCGACGGTGCGCCGCATTGCCGGGGAGTTGCGCAACGGCTACGCCCCGCGCGGGTCAGCGGCTGGGGCCATCCTGCGTCTGGGCGTCGGGCGGCGCCACGCTGCGCGCCGCCGCGAGGTCGGCCCCGGTGACCCGCCCGTCCCCATCGACATCGAGGTTCCTGATCTCCCACCCGCCGGACGGCATCCCCGCCGGCGCCAGCAGCGACATCGCTGCGGCCAGCTGCGCCTCCAGCGCGGCGACCCGTTGCATGCGCCGCTCCTGCTCGAACTCGATGGCGGCCATCTGGTTCCGCACCGATTCGATTTCGGTCTCCAGTTCGGCGATGATGGTTGCGCTGTCGACCGTCTCCGGCAGGGTCGTGCGGGCCGCGCGCATCTCGGCCAGCACCGCCTCTGCGTCGCTCAGGTGATAGCGCAGCTCGCCCAGCATGTGGGCGCCTTCCGCCAGCGCCGCGCGATCGCTCTCCAGCGCTGCCAGGCTGTCGCCGAGCCCGTGCTCCTGCGGCGTGCCCCAGTTGGCCTGCTGGGCGCCGACCTGGGGCGCATAGCCCAGGGCGACCGCGATCGCGACGAAGGTGCGCAGGCGCTGGCCGTGGTCGAAGAAGTCGTCGTCGAGCCGCATCGCCGGTACCTGCCAGCCGTTGGCCAGCAACAGATTGGTCTCGGCCGGATCCAGGGTGGTGACCTCGCGGCCGACGCGGCGGTCGAAGCCGTCCTCGCCGGTACGGTCGAGCACCTCGCCGTAGCGCTCCAGCGCCGCCTCGCCGGCCGTCTGCGGTGCGGCCGCCGGCGCGCTTGCGCCGCCTCCGGCCTGTGCCTGTTCGCCGGACGGGTCGCCGACCGGGGCGCCGCTCGGCACCGGCGCGTCGTGCTGCGCGATCGCGGCACCGGCGTCGGTGGCAGGCGTCACCCCGACGGATGCCGGCCGCTCCTCGGCCAGGGCGGTCGAAACGATCGCCGCCGCGGCGAGAAGTCCACCGGCCGCGGCCAGGGTCGGCAGGCGCCGGCTGCGGCGTGCGGGGCCGCCGGCCGGCAGATGGGGCTGCATGGGGGCGAGTGGGGTCGTCACGCCATGTCTCCGCTTTGCAGGGTCGGTGCGCGCAGGCACTGCATCGGACGAGACTAGCCGATCTCCGGGCCCAAAGGAATCGCGGCGATACGGCGACGCGATTCCGCTATGCCGCCTCGCGCGCCGCCCACATCAGTCCGCGCTGCACGATGGTGCGCATCTGCGGCACCTTGAACTCGGCGGAGACGTGGCCGAGCGAGCTGTAGAACACCCGGCCTGCACCGTGCTTGCGCTTCCAGACCACCGGCATCACCACACCGTCGATCCACGGCGCGTGCGCGCCGTTGAACGTGGTGGTGGCCAGCACCCTGTTGCTGGGGTCGACGTGCATGTAATACTGCTCGGACCGGTAGTCGAAGTCGTCGAGGCCGGCGGTGACCGGGTCGTCGCGGTCGACGATGTTGACGCGATAGTCGATCACGTTGCCGGGGTGGGCAACCCACTGGCCGCCGCACATGAACTGGTATTCGACCGCCTCGCGGAAGGCGTCGCACATGCCGCCGTGATAGCCGCCGATGCCGACCCCGCCGCGCACCGCGGCGACCAGGTTGTCCAGCTCCTCCTTCTCGATCTTGCTCATCGTGATGATCGGCACGATCAGGTGCAGCTCGCGGATCGCCGGGTCGGCGAAGGCCTCCGTGGTGTTTTCGACGAACACGTTGAAGCCGGCGTCCTCCAGCATCTCGCGGACGATGCCGGCGCCCTGCTCGGGCTCGTGGCCGGACCAGCCGCCCCATACGATCAGTGCATCGCGCATTGCCAATCCTCCCTCTGTCCTAGTCCAGCGCGCCGCCGGAAAGCCCGACCGGCAGCATGGCCGGCCGCTCGGGTGCGCTCTCGATATCGACCGGCGTGCCGATCTCGGCCGACCGTTCGATCGCGGTCATCACCTCCAGCACGTGCAGCGCCAGTGCGCCGCTGGCGCGGTGCGGACGGTTGCCGCGGATCGCGTGCGCCATGTCGGCAACGCCGATGATGCGGTAGTTGTCGTCGGCATAGCCGTGCGCGGTGGGCAGCGCCTCCCATTCGGCGCGCGGCCGGGCCAGCTCGATCTGACCGCCGAAGTAGTTCGGGTCCGGCACGATCAGCGTCGCGTCGGTGCCGTAGATCTCCAGCGGCAGGTGCCTGTGCTTCGGCACGTCGAAGCTCATCACGATGGTCACGATGGCGCCGTTGCGGAAGGTCAAGAGGCCGGCGACATGGGTCGGCACCTCGACGTCGATGCTCTGACCCTTCAGCGGTTCGCTGTAGATCGGCCGGCTGGCGCGCAGCATGCTGGTCTGGCCGCTGACCCGCGCGACCGGACCCAGCAGGTTGACCAGGTCGGTGACGTAGTAGGGCCCCATGTCCAGCATCGGCCCGCCGCCCTTTGCATAGTAGAAGGCCGGGTTCGGGTGCCAGCGTTCGTGCCCGGGGCACATGAAGAAGGCGGTGCCGCCGACCGGCCGGCCGATCGCACCTTCGTCGACCAGCTTGCGCGCGGTCTGGTGGGCGCCGCCCAGGAAGGTGTCGGGCGCGCAGCCGACGCGCAGGCCCCTGGCTTCGGCGTGGGCGACCAGCCGCCTGCCGTCGTCCAGGGTCACGCACAGCGGCTTTTCGCCGTGGACGTGCTTGCCGGCGTCCAGCGCCTGCAGGCCGACCGACAGATGGGCCTGCGGGATGGTCAGGTTGACCACGATCGCGATCGCCGGGTCGGCCAGCAGCGCCTCCACCGATACCGCCGGCACGCCGAATTCGGCGCCGCGCGCCCGGGCCGCGTCCATGTTCAGGTCCGCCACCGCCCGGACGTCGAGGATGGGAAAGTGCCGCGCCGCCTTCAGATAGGCACCGCTGATATTGCCGCAGCCGATGATGCCGATGCCGACGCCCCCGTCCGTCATGTGACCTCCCCCTCGTCGCTGGCCTGCGGCCGCATCGCCGGGCCGCTTGTGCTCCACGGGGCGCTGTACAGCTGGCGCAGCGTCAGCGCCGCTGCGCCGCGCGCCCAGACGTCGTCGCCCCAGCAATGGTCGATGATGGTCACCGCGCGGCGCAGCGGCGGCGGGGTGACCCGGTCCACCGTCGCCAGCAGCGGGCCGGTCAGCAGGTCGCCGGCCCCGAGCGCGCCGCCGGCGATGATCAGCAGGCTCGGCGCGAACAGGGTGACGATATTGGCCACGGCATAGCCCAGCGCCACGCCCGCCTTCTCGAACACCGCCTTGGTTGCAGCGTCGCAGTCGCGCGCCCGCCGCACCGTGCGGGCGAAGTCGAAGGCCGGATCGGACGGCACCGCGCCGCGGGCGGCGGCCAGGATCGCCGCCTCGCTGGCGAAGTCGGCCAGCCGCGCCGGGCCGTTGCCGCCGGCGTCGCCGGGCCAGACGATCATGTCGCCCAGGTCGGCGCTGAGGCCGTGGGCGCCGCGGACCAGCTCGCCCTTGTGCATCACACCCAGGCCCAGGCTGTGCTCCACCGCCACGACGATGAAGTCGTCGTGGCCGCGGCCGTGCCCGAACCAATGCTCGGCCAGGGTCGCCAGATTGACGTCGCTCTCCACCGTCACCGCCACGCCCAGCCGTGCGCCCAGCGCCTCGGCCAGCGGCACGTCCGGCTGGCGGAAGATCGGGCTCTGCCGGCAGATGCCGGTGGCGTGCTCGACGATGCCGGGCAGGCCCACGCAGACGCCGCCGATCTTGTCGAACGGCAGCCCGGCGTCGGCGACGCAGTGGCGTACGCCGTCCTCGACGATGTCGGCGATCACGTCCGCGCTCTGCCGGTCGGTCCTGACCGGCAGGGTCAGGCTCTTCAGCACGTCGGCGCGGAAGTTGGTGGTGGCGACACTGATCTGGTGCGGGCTCAGCTTGACGCCGACCACATAGGCCGCGTCCGGGTTCAGCTCCAGCATGATGCGTGGCCGGCCGCGCGCCGCCTCGCCAAGCGGCACCACGTTGCGCGGGGTGATCAGCGCGTCGTCGAGCAGGGCCGCGGTGATCGCCGAGATCGTGGTCGGGCTCAGCTCGATCGCCTGGGCGATCTCCACCCGCGAGATCGGCCCGTGCTTGCGGATCGCGTCCATCACGTGGAAGCGGTTGATCGCCCGCATCAGCTCGGGGTCGGCCGTCTTCATCGCTCGGTCAGGATTCCTCGCTGCGGCGGCGGGCGCGCTGCCAACCGTCCGCATTTACTGCGGACAGCGGATTTTATCAAGCCGCAGAAGCGGGCCGAAGTCCGCAGCAAAGGCCGCGAGCCGCCGGTACTCTGCCGGCGGCCGGCAGCAGGGCGGAAGTTTCGCCTTGACAGCCGGGCGATGCGGCAGAACAGTTTAATCCATGATGCGGAAAAAATAACCGGGCGCTCGTGGCGCACAGCCGGCCGCATCCGCGAACGGTCAGAGGGAGGGAACGACCCATGCGGCTGAAACTCGCAGCGACGGCATTCATGGCGACGGCGCTGGCCGGCGTCGGCGCGATGGCGCAGACCACGGTGAAGTGGCTGCACATCGAGATGAACCCCGACATCGCCGCCTACTGGGAAGAGCTGGCGCGCGAATACGAGGCGGGCCACCCGGGCGTCACCATCGAGATGCAGTTCCTCGAGAACGAGGCGTTCAAGGCCAAGCTGCCGACGATCCTGCAGTCTGACGAGCGACCCGACATCTTCTACAGCTGGGGCGGCGGCGTGTTCCAGGCCCAGGCCGAGGCCGGAGTGCTGGGCGACATGACTGCGGCGATGAACGGCGACTGGGCGGCGACGCTGAGCCCGGCCGGCGTCGACGCCTTCACCTATGACGGCGTGGTCCACGGGGCGCCGATGCTCGTGTCGCAGGTGGGGTTCTGGTACAACAAGGACCTGTTCGCCCAGGCGGGCGTCGATGCCGCGGCGATCGGGACCTGGGACGACCTGCTTGCCGCCGTGCAGACCTTGAAGGATGCCGGCATCACGCCGATCGCGGCGGGCGGCGCCGACAAGTGGCCGCTGCATTTCTATTGGACCCACCTGGCGATCCGGCTCGGCGGCAAGGCCGGCTTCGAGGCGGCGACCAGCGGCGAGGGCGACGGCTTCGCCAACGAGATCTTCGTGCATTCCGGCGAGCTGTTCCAGCAGCTGACCGAGATGGAGCCGTTCCAGGACGGCTATCTCGCCTTCACCTATCCGCAGGCCGCCGGCTATTTCGGCGACGGGCTCGCCGCCATGCACCTGATGGGCAACTGGGACTACAACACCGCGCGGTCGCAGTCGGCCAGCGGCCAGGGCCTGTCCGACGAGCAGCTGGGCTGGTTCCCCTTCCCGCAGGTGCCGGGCGGCGCCGGTGCGCCGACCGACACGCTGGGCGGCATCAACGGCTGGCTGGTCTCCGCGGGCGCGCCGCCTGAGGCGGCCGACTTCCTGCGCTTCTTCCTCAGCCCCGAGCATCAGCGCGAGATGGGCAAGCGCGGCTACTTCATCCCGGTCGCGGTCGGTGCGGCCGAGGAGATGACCAACCCGTTCTTCCGTCAGATCTCGGAGAACATCGCGGCCTCGCAGTATCACCAGATCTTCTACGACCAGATGCTGGGGCCGTCGGTCGGGCGCGTGGTCAACGACGTCTCCACCGATCTTGCCGCCGGCGTGGTCACGCCGCAGGAAGCCGCCGACCTCGTGCAGGAGGCGTGGGAGTTCGAGCATTGAGGCCGGCCTGATCCGGGTGTGGCCGGCATCCGCGCGATGCCGCGCCGCGCCGGGTCGCCCGGGATCGTGTCGTTCGGTCGCCCGTGCAATCGGCCCTGTCTCTCCTCCCCGGAATTGCAGGACCCCGGCGACCGCGACATGAGCGTCGGCCCGTCCCTGTCGCGGGGGCGGGCCGACGTCGACCGGCCGGCCTAGCGGTGCGTCGGGCGCAGCCAAGGCACATGCGGGCTGTCAGATGGCGGTGAGCGAGCGAGCGGCGGCGGCGCGTTACCGGCCGCAGACGGCGGGCTCGAGCGGGGCGCGCCCGATCGGCCTGCTGCGCGACAGTCGGCTGCGGGTGGTGGTGCTGTTCCTGCCGCCGGCCCTGCTGCTGTTCACGCTGTTCGTCATCCTGCCGATGGGCGAGGCGGCCTATTACAGCGTGTTCAACTGGGACGGCTACGGCACGCCCAGCCGCTTCATCGACTATCGCAACTACGAGAAGCTGATCAACCAGCGCGCCTTCCACGCGGCGCTGATCAACAACGGCCTGATCATCGTGGTCTCGTTGCTGGTGCAGCTGCCGCTGGCGCTGGCGATGGCGGTGATCCTGGCCGGCAAGCTGCGCGGCGCGGTCGCGTTCCGCCTGATCTTCTTCCTGCCCTATGTGCTGGCCGAGATCGCGGCCGGCCTGATCTGGCGCTTCGTCTATGACGGCGACTATGGCCTGATCGCCGAGATCGCGCGCTGGTTCGGCTACGAATCCGCCCACGTTCTGGCCGATCGCACCTGGGCGATCGCGGCCATCCTCGGCGTGATCGTGTGGAAGTATTTCGGCTTCCACATGATGATCTACATCGCCGGCCTGCAGGGCATTCCCGACAGCCTGTTCGAGGCGGCGCGGATCGACGGCGCCAGCCGCTGGCAGACCCTGCGCTACGTCACCCTGCCGTCGCTGGCGCCGACCATCCGCCTTTCGGTGTTCTTCGCGGTGATCGGCTCGCTGCAGCTGTTCGACCTGATCATGCCGATGACCCGCGGCGGGCCGTCCGACAGCACCCAGACCATGGTCACCTTCCTCTATTCCTTCGGCATCGGCCGGATGGAGATCGGCTTCGGCAGCGCGGTCGGCGTGGTGCTGTTCGTGATCTGCGTGGCGTTCGCCTTCACCTACAAGAACACGGCGATGCGCCATGACTGAGCTGGTGTCGATCCGGCCGCCCGCCGCGGCGCCGGCGATGCGGGCCCCGGCATTCGACATGGCGCCGGTGTTCAAGTACCTGGCGCTGCTGTTCGTCGCCGGGCTGATCCTGGTGCCGCTGGTCGCCACCGCGCTCGGCGGGCTGAAGACGATCGGCGAGCTCAGAACCGATCCGTTCGGCCTGCCCGACGGCTGGATCTGGGACAACTACCGCGACATCGTCACCGGCCCGCGCTTCTGGGAGATGCTGTGGAACTCGCTGGTGATCGCGGTGCTGACGGTGGTGCTGACGGTCACGGCGGGCGCCACGGTCGCCTTCCTGTTCGCCCACCTGCGGTTCTTCGGCGATCGCTACCTGTTCGCCTATTTCATGCTGGGCCTGCTGTTCCCGGCGGCGACCGCGATCCTGCCGCTGTTCATCAAGATCCGCGACCTCGGCCTGCTCGACACCTATTGGGGCGTGGTGCTGCCGCAGACGGCGTTCGGGCTCGGCCTGTCGATCCTGCTGTTCCGCGGCTTCTTCCGCCAGCTGCCGCCCGACCTGCTGGAGGCGGCGCTGATCGACGGCTGCGGCTATGTCCGCTTCTTCTGGAGCGTGACCCTGCCGCTGTCGCTGCCGATCCTGTCGACGGTGTCGGTGTTCGTATTCGTGCAGAGCTGGAACAACTACCTGCTGCCGCTGGTGATGCTGAACAACGACCCGATGTTCCCGTGGCCGCTCGGCCTGATGCAATATCAGGGCGAGTACGGCACCGACTGGCCGGCCCTGCTGGCCTTCGTCACGCTGACCATCGTGCCGGCGATCCTGATGTTCCTGCTGGCGCAGAAGTACATCGTCGCCGGTCTGACCGCGGGGGCCACCAAGGGCTGAGCGCGACGCCGGCTTGTCTTGCGCGTCGGCATTGGTGTTATCATTGGCCGTCCGGCGGTGGCTGGGGCGACCCCGCTCCGTCCCGACCGGCTCGGGTCCAGCGGCCGGTTACCCCGACCGGAGGCCGGGCCCGGCAACACGAAAAATTGGGAGGAGTTATGGTCAGCACCGTCCTTCGGGCTGTAACGGCCGGCGTGGTCGCCGGTGGGTTGGCTTTCGGCGTCGCCGCGGCACAGGACAAGCCGCAGATGGGTGTCGTGGTGAAGATCGGCGGCATTCCGTGGTTCAACGCGATGGAAGTCGGCATCCAGCAGCGTGCCGAGGAGCTCGGCTGGGACGCCTGGATGGTCGGCCCGACCAGCGCCGACCCGGCGCTGCAGGTGCGCGCGGTCGAGGACCTGATCGCCCAGGGCGTCGACGCGATCGGCGTGGTGCCGAACGATGCCGAGGTGCTGGAACCGGTGCTGGCGCGTGCGCGTGAGGCGGGCATTCTGGTCATCACCCACGAATCCCCCGACCAGCAGAATGTCGACTGGAACTTCGAGATGGCCTCGTCGGTCGGTTTCGGCGTGGCCCATGCCCAGCTGCTGGCCGACAAGATGGGCGGCGCCGGCGACTATGCGCTCTATGTCGGCTCGCTGACCGTGCCGCTGCACAACGCCTGGGCCGATGCCGCCACCGCCTATCTCGAGGAGAACTATCCCGATATGCACCTGGTCGCCGACCGGTTCGGCGTCGCCGAAAGCGTCGACGATTCGCGCAGCACCGCGCTCGACCTGATGCGCGCCCATCCCGACCTCGGCGGCTTCCTCGCCTTCGGCAGCCAGGGCCCGATCGGCGCCGGCCGTGCGGTCGACGAGCGCCGCCGCGCCGGCCAGACCTTCGTCGTCGGCCCGTTCTCGCCGGGCCAGGGCCAGCGGCTGGTGCATGACGGCGTCATCACCGGCGGGTTCATGTGGAACCCGATGGAGGCAGGCAAGGTGTTCGTGACCATGGCCGACATGCTGTACGACAAGACCGAGATCACCGACGGCATGGAGATCCCGGGCCTGGGCGAGGTCCACCCCGACTTCGAGAACCACAACATCATCGTCGATCAGCTGGTCGAGCTGAACGCCGACACGGTCGACGCCTTGGCCGACATGGGCCTCTAGCCCGTACGATCCGGAACGGGCCGCCGCGAAGCCCGGCGGCCCGTTCCGATGACGGCGATGACCTACACTGCGATGGAGCCCGACCTGGGCGCTCCGCCGGCGCTCAGCGTGGGCGGCGTGTCGAAGCGCTTCGGCGGCGTCCGGGCGCTGCAGGACGTCGACTTCGAGGTCGCCGCCGGCGAGGTGCATTGCCTGGCCGGCGAGAACGGGTCGGGCAAGAGCACGCTGATCAAGATCGTCAGCGGGGTCTACGCGCCCGACCGCGGCGCACGCATCGCCATCGCCGGACGCGCCTGCGAGGGCCTGTCGCCGGTGACGGCACGCCAGCTCGGCGTTCAGGTGATCTGGCAGGACCTTGCCCTGTTCCCCCATCTCAGCGTGGCCGAGAACGTGGCTTTCGAGCAGAATCTGGGCGGCCTGCCGCGCTGGGTGCGCCACGGCCGGATGCGGGCCGCCGCGCAGGCCGTGCTGGACCGGCTCGGCGTGACGCTCGATCTCGATCGCCCGGTGCACAGCCTGTCGATCGCCCAGCGCCAGGTGGTCGCGATCTGCCGTGCCCTGGTCGCCGAGGCGCGCATCGTGTTCATGGACGAGCCGACCGCCTCGCTGACGCAGGCCGAGACCGACGCGTTGATCGCGGTCGTGCGGCGCCTGTCGGCGCAGGGTATCGCCGTGGTGTTCGTCAGCCACCGGCTGGCCGAGGTGCTGGCGGTGTCGTCGCGCGTCACCGTGCTGCGCGACGGCCGCAAGGTCGGGGTGTTTCCCAGCACCGGGATGACCCAGGCGCGCCTGACCGAGCTGATGACCGGCAAGACCCTGGAGACCACGGTCCATGCCCGCGAGGTCGGCGAAGCGCCGGTGGTGCTGGAGACGCGGGGCCTGACGCGCCGGGACGAGTATGAGGACGTCTCGATCGTCGTGCGCCGCGGCGAGATCGTCGGCCTGACCGGCCTGCTCGGCGCCGGCAGGACCGAGCTCGCCGCCACCCTGTTCGGCCTGACCCGTGCCGACCGCGGCGAGGTGCTGCTGAACGGCGAGCCGGTGCGGTTCCGGTCCAACCGCGACGCAATCCGCGCCGGCATCGGCTATGTTTCCGAGGATCGGCTGTCGCTGGGGCTGGTGCAGCCGCAGTCGATCGCCGACAACATCGTCGCGCCGGTGCTCGACCGCATCGCCGGCCGCGCCGGCCTGCTCAGCTCGCGGCGCAAGGCGGCCCTGGTCCGCCACTGGGTCGACCGGCTGGCGATCAAGATCGGCCGCCCTGAGGACGCCGTCGCAACGCTGTCCGGCGGCAACCAGCAGCGCGTGGTGCTGGCCAAGTGGCTGGCGACCGAGCCGAGCCTGCTGATCCTGGATTCGCCGACCGTCGGCGTCGACGTCGGCGCGCGGGCCGGCATCTTCGACATCGTCCGCGACCTCGCCGCCGCCGGCGTCGCCATCCTGCTGATCTCGGACGAGATCCCCGAGGCCTATCACAATGCCGACCGGGTGCTGCACATGCGGGCCGGGCGCATCGTCGGCGAATACCGGCCGGGCGCGACGGCGATGCCGGCGCTGGAGGCTGCGGTCCATGCGTGACGGCCTGGCCGCGATGGCCCGCTCGACCGAGGGCTGGCTGGTTGTCGTCGTCGGCCTGCTGTGCCTGGTGCTGGGACTCGCCACCGACACCTTCTGGACGCTGGCCAACCTGTTCGACCTGCTGAACATCAGCGCGATCAACATGATCTTCGCGGTCGGCCTGCTGGTGGTGCTGATCGCCGGCGGGATCGACATCTCCTTCGCCGTCGGCGCGTCGGTGGTGCAATACCTGACCGCGACGTTCGTCATGCAGATCGGCGGCGGCAACTGGCCGATCGGGATCGCGGTGGCAGCGGCGATCGGCATCTGCCTCGGCGCGATCAATGCCGCCCTGATCCACTATTTCCGCATCATCTCCATCGTCGTCACCATCGCGACGTTCAACGTCTTCTTCGGCATGCTGATGTTCGTCACCCACGGCGTGTCGATCTACAACCTGCCCGACTGGTGGGTGCGCCGGGTGATCGTCTACGAGCATGTCAGCCCGGAAGGCGACTTCGCCGAGATCACCCTGCCGGTCGCGGTGATGGCGGCGATGGTGGCGGCGACGTGGGTGCTGCTGCGCCGGCTCAGCCTCGGCCGGCAGCTCTATGCTTTCGGCGACAACCCGGACGGCGCACGCCGCATCGGCATCAACGTCGCCGGCATGCACTTCCTGGCCTATGGCTGGCTCGGCGCCTGTGCCGGCGTCGCCGGGCTGATGCAGGCGCATTACGTGCAGGAGGTGGTGCCGAATGCGCTCTACGGCCGCGAGCTCGATGTCCTGGCCGCCGTCGTGCTGGGCGGCGCCCGCCTCGGCGGCGGCCGCGGCACGCTGCTCGGCGCGCTGCTCGGCGTCGCGCTGATCGGCATCACCGAGAACGGGCTGAACCTGCTCGGCATCTCGCCCTACGCCTTCAAGATGGTGGTCGGCGCGGTCATCCTGGTCGCGATCACCACCACCAACATGTCGACGACGGCGCGCCTGTTCCGGAGGGCGCGCTGATGGCGCCGTCGTCCGGCATGCATCCGCTGATGGCGCTGATGTTCCGGCGCGGCGGCGGCGAGACCGTCGGTCTCGGCCTGCTGCTGGCGCTGGTGATCCTGGTGTTCGGCCTGACCACCCCGCGCTTCCTGACCTTCGGCACGTTCCAGTCGGTGGCGTTCCAGCTGCCGGAACTCGGCCTGCTGACGCTGGCGATGCTGATCCCGATCCTGTCCGGCGGGCTCAACCTCGCCGTCACCTTCACCGCCAACATGGCCGCGCTGGTGATGGCCTGGATCCTCCAGTCGATGGGCGGACCCGATGCCGGCGTCGGCGCCTTCGTGCTGGGCATCGCGGCCGCGCTCGCCACCGGCACCTTCGCCGGCTGGGTCACCGGCCTGATCGTGGCCCATGTCGGCGCCCATCCGATCCTGGTCTCGCTCAGCATGATGATCTTCCTGCGCGGGCTCGGCGAGTTCCTCACCCGTGGCGGCGACGTGTCCGGCTTCCCGGAATTCGTGGCCTCGGTCGGGCACGGCACGGTCGGCGGCATCCCGGTGCCGCTGATCGTCTTCGCGCTCTGCGTCGCGGCCTGGCAGCTGATCCTGACCCGCACCCGGCTCGGCTTCGCGACCCACATGCTGGGCTCGAACATCGAGGCGACGCGCTATTCCGGCATCGACACCCGCCGCGCGCTGACCCTGGTCTACACGCTGTCGGGACTGATGGCGGGGATCGCCGGGGTGATCATGCTGGCCCGGTTCAACTCGGTGCGCGTCGGCCATGGCGAAGCCTATCTGCTGATCACCGTGCTGGCGTGCTTCCTGGGCGGCGTCGACCCGTTCGGCGGCTTCGGCCGCACGCTGGCGGTGGTGCTGGCGCTGGTCATCCTGCAGCTGATCGCCTCCGGGCTGAACCTGCTCGGCGCCAACCAGCACCTTGCCGCCGGTCTGTGGGGTTTCTTCCTGCTGGCGGTCATGGTCGCCCGCTGGGCCTGGACCCGCTTCGGCCGCGCCCGGCTGCGCGAGTAGCCGCGCCGCCATGGAATCGGTCGAGTGCGTCGTCGTCGGCGCCGGCGTGGTCGGGCTTGCGGTCGCGCGGGCGCTGGCCCAGGCCGGGCGCGAGGTCGTGGTGGTCGAGGCGGCGGAGACCTTCGGCACCGGCATCTCGTCGCGCAACAGCGAGGTCGTCCACGCCGGCATCTACTATCCCGCCGACAGCCTGATGGCGCGCTTCTGCGTCGCCGGCCGCCAGGCGCTCTATGCCTATTGCGCATCGCGCGGCGTCGCGCACCGGCGCTGCGGCAAGCTTATCGTCGCCACCAGCGCGGCGGAGGCGGCGCAGCTCGACTCCATCCGCCGGCGCGCCCTGGCCAACGGCGTCGACGACCTGCGCGCGCTGTCCGCGCCCGACGCGCAGGCGCTGGAGCCGGCGCTGTCCTGCCACGGCGCGCTGCTGTCGCCGTCGACCGGTATCGTCGACAGCCACGGCTACATGCTCAGCCTGCTGGGCGAGGCCGAGGACGCCGGCGCCGCCTTCGCCTTCAACAGCCCGGTGCGCGCCGGCCGGGCGTCGGAGGCGGGACTGGCGCTCGACATCGGCGGGGCGGAGCCGATGGCGTTGGGCTGCCGGCTGCTGGTCAACGCCGCCGGGCTGCATGCGCCGGCGGTTGCCGGCCTGATCGTCGGCATGCCGCCTAGCCTGGTGCCGACGCCGTACTACGCCAAGGGCAACTACTTCGTGCTGGCCGGGCGCGCACCGTTCGCGCACCTGATCTACCCGGTGCCGGTGCCCGGCGGGCTGGGCACCCACCTGACCCTCGACATGGCAGGACAGGCCAAGTTCGGTCCCGACGTCGAATGGGTCGACGGCATCGACTACACGGTCGACCCGGCCCGGGCGGAGCGCTTCCACGCCGCGATCCGCCGCTGGTGGCCCGGCCTGCCCGACGGCGCGCTGCAGCCGGGCTATGCCGGGATCAGGCCGAAGATCGTGCCGCCGGCGGTGGCGGTGCAGGACTTCGTGGTACAGGGGCCGGACGCGCACGGCGTCGCCGGCCTGATCAACCTGTTCGGCATCGAATCCCCCGGCCTGACTGCATCGCTGGCGCTGGCCGACCACGTGCGCGCGCGGGCGGAGGCGGCGTTCAGTCGGCGATGACGCGATAGCTGAGCGTGGTGCCGTCCTCGCTTGCCAGCGAGGTGCCGAGCGAGATCCGGCCCTCGCGGCCGAGCGGGGCGCTGTTGCGGCGCAGTGCGATCATCGCGCCGCCGGTCTGCTGCACGAAGGTGCCGTTGGCGCTGGAATCGTGGATGAAGAAATCGCCGTGGGCCTGCTCGATGCGGGCGTGCTGGCGGCTGATCAGCGGGCCCTGCACCACCAGGTCGCAGTCGGGCTGCCGGCCGATGACCAGCCGCGCGTTCGGTCCGGACAGCCGCACGGTCTGGCCGGCGGCGCTGACCTCCAGCGCCGCCCGCGCCGCCATCTCCACCGTTGTCGGCGCGCCAACGATGGTGGCGTCCGTCTGGCCGGCGACCAGCCGGTAGATCTGGATCGGTTCCGGCTTGCCCTTGACGCTGATCGCGTCGAGGAAGCCCAGTCCGGTGCGCAGGATCGCGGTCAGCGCCTCGCGCACTTCGCCGGTCAGCAACACCTCGCCGGCCTGGGCCAGCGAGACCACGCGCGACGCCACGTTGACCACGTCGCCGAAGACGTCGCCGTCGACCATGATCAGCGGCCCGAAGTGCAGCCCGGCGCGCAGCGTCAGCGGATCGTCGTCCGACGGCGTGACGATGGCGGTGGCGCTGAGCAGCGCCTTGTCCGGCTCCGGGAAGATCGCGATCACGCCGTCTCCGATCGCCTTGATCAGCGTGCCCTCGTAGCTCTCGATCGATTCGACCACCCGCGCCAGCGCGCCGGAGACCACCCGATAGGCGGTGTCGTCGCCGTGCTGGTCGTAGAGCCTGGTGCTGTCGCAGATATCGGCGAACAGCACGGTTGAGGTCAGCGGTCGTCGGGACACGTCGGCTGCAATGTTGGTGTGTCGGATCGGCGGATTATGGCCCTCCCGCGCGGCCGGCGCCACGGCTTTGCGACCGCCCGACCCGAGCGCGGCGGGAATCGCACGGGCATGCGGGGTTTTGCGCTCAATCGCCGCGCTCGCCGTGCTGGCGCAGCCGCGCCAGCCACCGCCGGCGCGCGGCATCGTCCATCGACTCGGCGCCGCCGACCAGGCTGGTGCGGATCGGTCCGATGCCGCAGAACTTCAGGATGTTGCGTTCCAGCGCCTTCAGGCTGTGGGCGAAGAACAGCCAGCGATAGGCCAGCGCCGGCATGCCCATGGTGACCACGACGCGGGCCGACTTGCCGGTCAGCCGCTTGCGCCAGCGCAGCCCCTGCCGCGGCGCGTCCATGGCGAAGCCGGGGCGCAGCACCTGCTCCAGCCAGGCCTTGGTCAGCGCCGGCAGCGTGCCGAGCCACAGCGGGTAGACCAGGACGATGTGGTCGGCCCAGGCCAGCGCCTGCTGGCTGGGCTGCAGGCTGTCCGGCACGGTGCCGTTCCTCCAGTCGGCCGCGCTGCGGATCGGCGGCACGTCCAGCACCGCGATGCGGATGCGGCGGATGGCATGGCCGGCCGCGCCGGCGCCCTCTGCATAGGCGTCGGCCAGGGCATGGCATAGCCGCTGGTCGGACGGGTCGGGATGTCCCTCGATCACGACGATCTTGCGCGGCACCTAGGCTCTCCTTTCCCGTTCTACGGCGCCGGCATGCAGAATCCTGCGGCCGAGGCGAAAGATTTCCCCGCCGACGACCGGCACGGCGCTGGCGCCGAGGACGAGCAGCCAGCCGTCGGCGCTCGGCGGCACGATCGACAGCACCGCGGCCAGCGCCGGCAGATAGGTCGCCAGCAGCAGCAGGGCGGTACACAGGACCAGCGCGCCCCAGACATAGGGGTTGCCCACGATGTCGTTGCGCCACAGCGGGGCGGTGTCGGCGCGCATGTTGAATACGTGCCACAGCTGCGCCAGCGCCAGCGTCAGGAACGAGATCGACACCGCCTCGCCGGGGGTCAGCGCGAGCAGCTCGAGCGCGACGACCAGGGCGCCCAGGGTCGCCGCGGTGATCAGCCCGCCGTAGCCGACGACCTGGCGCCATTGCCGGCCGGCAAGGATGCCTTCGCGCGGCGGGCGCGGCGGCTGGTCCATCACGTTCGCCCGGCCCTCGCCGAGGCCGAGCGCGAACGCCGGAAACACGTCGGTGACAAGGTTCAGGAACAGGATCTGCAGCGGCAGCAGCGGCAGCGGCAGCCCGGCGATGACGCCCAGCCCGACGATCAGCACCTCGCTGAGGTTGCACGACAGCAGGTAGGTGGCGAACCGGCGGATGTTGCCGAAGATGATCCGGCCTTCGCGGATGGCGGCGACGATGGTGGGGAAGGCGTCGTCGCGCAGCACGATGTCGGCCGCCTCGCGCGCGACCTGGGTGCCGCGCAGGCCCATGGCGATGCCGATGTCGGCCTGGCGCAGCGCCGGCGCGTCGTTGACGCCGTCGCCGGTCATCGCCACCACCTCGCCGGCCTGCTGGAACAGGCGGATCAGTCCCAGCTTCTGTTCGGGGCTGACCCGCGCGAACACCGCCGTCTCGCGCACGTCGCGGCGCGCTTCCGGCGGCAGCGTCGCCAGCGGTGCCAGCTCGCCGCCGGTGATGACCCGCGCGGTCCGGTCGGCCAGGCCGACGGCGTGGCTGATGCTGCGTGCGGTGCCGGCGTGGTCGCCGGTCACCATCACCACGGTGATGCCGGCATCCTGGCAGGCGCGGATCGCCTCGCCGACGTCGCTGCGCGGCGGGTCGTGCAGCGCGGCCAGCCCGACGAAGGTCAGGCCCGGATAGGGCGCCGTGGCCGGGCTTTCGGCCGGCTTGCAGGCCAGCGCCAGCATGCGCAGCCCGCGATGGGCGAGGTCGTCGGCCAGCGCGGCCCAGCGGGCCCGCGCCGCTTCGTCCAGCGGCCGGACGGCGCCTTCGAGCAGGACCGCATCGCACTCGGGCAGCACGCTTTCCGGTGCGCCCTTCACGGCGATCAGATAGCGCTCGTCGCTGCCGTGCACCGTCGCCATCCGCTTGGAGGCGCTGTCGAAGGCGTATTCGGCCACCTCCGGATAGACGGTCAGACAGGCCTCGCGCTCCAGCCCGGCCAGGTGGCCGGCGTGCAGGAACGCGATCTCGGTCGGGTCGCCGGTGCCGGTGCCGAATTCCGGGTCGTAGGAGGCGTTGGTGCAGAGCACGCCGATGCGCAGCGCGGTCTCGACCGCTTCCTGCAGCCGCGGGCCGACCGGCGCGCCGTCGTGCAGGAACAGCCGGTCGCGATAGTCGATCGCGACCTCGCCGGCCGGCAGCACCAGCCGGTCGACCACCATGCGGTTCTCGGTCAGGGTGCCGGTCTTGTCGGTCAGGATCACCGTGGTCGCGCCCAGCGTCTCCACCGCCGACAGCCGCTCGACCAGGGCGTTGGCGCGGGCCATGCGCAGCATGCCGCGGGCCAGCGCCAGGGTGGCGACGACGGGCAGCCCCTCGGGAATCGCGGCGACGGCCAGCGCGATGCCGGCCTCGGCCATCAGCACCACGTCCTCGCCCGCCGCGACGCCGGCGCCGACGATGATGGCCGCCAGTGCCAGGGTGACCCAGATCAGCTGCTGGCTGAGCCTGGCCAGCCGCCGTTCCAGCGGCGAGCGCTCCGGCTCGGCCTCCTCGACCAGCGTGGCGATCCGGCCGATCTCGGTCGCGGACCCCGTGCCGACCACGATCGCCTCGGCCGTGCCCCGGGCGACCGCGGTGCCCTTGTAGGCCATGCTGGCGCGGTCGGGCAGCACGGCGGCCTCGGCGACCGGCGCCGGCGCCTTGTCGACCGGTACCGATTCGCCGGTCAGCGCCGACTCGTCGCATGCCAGGCTCGCGGCCTGGACCAGCCTGACGTCGGCGGGAACGATGTCGCCGCCGTCAAGCAGCACGATGTCGCCGGGCACCAGGTCCGCCGCGGCAATCGCCGCGACCCGGCCGTCGCGGCGCACCCGCGCGGTGTCCGCACCCAGCGCGCGCAGGGCCTCCATGGCGCGGGTCGCCCGCAACTCGGTGACGAAACCGACCAGGGCGTTGATCAGCAGCACCGCGCCGATGGCGGCCACCTGCGGCCACTCGCCGAACATCGCCGACAGCGCGCCGGCGGCGGCGAGCAGCAGGACGACGGCGCTGCGGAACTGGTCGACCCAGATGCCGATCGCCGCGGCGGGCGGCCGTTCGCGCGTGGCGTTGGGGCCGTGGCGGACTAGCCGGCGCGCCGCCTCCGCCGCGGAGAGTCCGCGCGTCGGGTCGACGTCGAGCGCATCGCCGACCGCCGCCGGCGTCAGGCTGTGCCAGCGACGGTCGTCCACGGGTTCCGCTCTCTCGGCTTCGGCCGGTCGCCCGGCGCGGGCGACCGTGGGCTCAGTGCGACATCAGCACCGGCACCGGCACGCTGCCCAGCACCTTGCGGGTCACGCCGCCGAACACCAGCTCGCGGAAGCGCGACTGGCCATAGCCGCCCATCACCAGCAGGTCCGAGCCGTAGTCGGCCACCCGGGCCAGCAGCTCGTCGCCGACGGTGTGGTCCTGCGACGCCGCCTCGACCGCCTCGCAGGTGACGCCGTGATGCGCCAGCGACGCCGCCAGCGCATCCGCGGCCCGCGACGGGCTCTCGTCGGTCTCGACCCGCGGGTCGACCCAGACGATGTGCACCATGCGGGCGGCCTTCAACAGCGGCAACGCGTCGAACACCGCCCGGGCCGATTCCCGGCTGCCGTTCCAGCCGACGGTGATGTCGGTGCCGATGGTCGTGACCGGCGCACCGGCGGGGACCAGCAGCACCGGCCGCCCGGCCTCCATCATCAGCCGCTCGGCGATCCGCTCGTCGGCGACGTCCTCGCGCTTGGGGTCGTCCTGCGTCGCCACGATCAGCTCGCAGTTGCGTCCGTGGGCCATGATGGTTTCCAGCGGGTCGACGTGCAGGGTATCGGCCAGGAACCACTCGCCGGGATGGGTGGCGCCCGCCATCGCCTTGTCGAACTGGGCGCGCACCTTGGCGCTTTCCGCCTCGTGCCACGCCCGGTGCTGTTCCATCAGCTTCGCGGTCACGTCGACGCCGCCATAGGGCGAGGCGACATACAGCCGCATCGCCGGAATCACGTAGAGGCCGGTCAGGTGGGCGTTGCTGCGCTGGGCGAGCAGCGAGGCGGCCGCCATTGCCTGCGGCGCCTGCTTCTCGTTCGCCAGATAGGTCAGGATCGTCTTGTATCCCATCGGGTCCTCCTCCGCCGCTGTGGCAGCCTGCCCTTGGCCGGCGGCACCGCGTTCGATTGAGCTATCAGATTAGGTGAAAAGCGGCCAGGAATGTCACCGTGCGCCCGGCGCGCGGTCCGTCTCGGCAAGGTCGGCGGGTCGTCGCGGAAAATCTCGAGCCTCTGTTCGGGCACCGGCGCCGTGCCGGGCTGGTTGCTTGCGTGGCCATGCTGTTTGGGGGTCCGCGCCGCCGCATTGATCGCGGTCAACGGGCGACCGGTGCGGCGGCCGGGTTGACTCGATTCCCGCTCGGAAGTTGTGTAGGTTGCACTGTGGCGGCGGGGCAACGCACCGGCTGGCGGTTCGGGGCGCGCCGCGGGTTTTTGGCAGGGGCCCGACGTCGCCGGTACCGGGGGGTGGGCTCAAGTGCCATTCGGCCTGCGATGCCTGCGGGCGTCCGGCCCGGCCACATGGCGGCGCCGGAGCGGCCATCGCCGTCGCATGACGGATCATGAGCGTAGCCGGCGCGCCCGCCGGCCGGCGACAGGTCTCGAACTGCCGCGTCACGGGGAACAAGAACAGATGAACCTCGACGTCATCCCGGTCCTCAGCAAGTGCGACCGCTGCCCCGTGCATCACCGCGCGCTGTGTGCCGGCGCCACCCCGCAGGTGCTGGACCAGCTCGCCCGCATCTCGAACACGCGGCATTACAAGGCCGGCCAGGTGATCCTGTCCGAGGGCGAGCCGGCGCCCTTCGTCGCCAACGTGGTCTCCGGCGTGGTGCGGCTGACCAAGATGCTGATCGACGGCCGCGAGCAGGTGGTCGGCCTGCTGTTTCCGTCGGATTTCGTCGGGCGCGCCTTCGCCGAGATCGGGTCCTCGACCGCGGAGGCGGCGACCGACGTCGAGCTGTGCTGTTTCGACAAGGCGCGATTCGACGCGATCCTGGCCGCCAACCCCAGCCTCGAGCACCATTTCCTGGTCCGCGTGCTGGACGAGCTGGATGCCGCGCGTGAGTGGATGCTGCTGCTGGGCTGCAAGACCGCGCGCGAGAAAGTGGCCAGCTTCCTGTTGCTGCTGGCCCGGCGCGCGGCCAATATCGGGTGCGGGCGCAACCTGGCCAGCGCGGGGACGGTGTTCGAGATTCCGGTCGGCCGGTCCGACGTGGCCGGCTATCTCGGCATGACGATCGAGACCGTCAGCCGGCAGATCAGCGACCTGAAGGCCCGCGGCATCATCCGCCTGCTCGACGCCCGCCATTTCGCGGTCGACGACCTCGACCAGCTGGCCGAGACCGCCGGCATGGACGAGGTCGACGTCCACCTGCAGCCGGCGCTGCCTTCGGCGTCCGGCAAGCGCGGCGCTTGACCGTCGTCAATGCCGCACCGCGGTGACGCAATAGCCTCGGCCGCGGTGCAACCGAGCCGGAGCAGGCCATGACGCTGAAGCGAATCCACCTGGAACTTGCGCGCGACCACGACTACCCGACCGGTCGACGGGATTGCGGCTACGATTTCCTCGCGCCGCTGGACGCCGACGGCCACATCGACGCGCAGGCCTGGCACGCGCAGCGGGCGCGCTGCCGCGTGCGCCGCTTCTGGGCCGGCCAGCCCGACGAGATCGGTCACCTGATCCGCAAGCCGGGCGGGGCGTGGGCGTTCCACTACGACGTTCTCGGCGACCCCGAGGACGACGAGACCGGCTATCGATTCGGCACCCACGCCTTCGTCGACGGCGAATACATCTCCATCAACGAACACGACGACAAGCTGCGTACCTTCCGCGTCGCCGCGGTGACCGACGCGGGCTGACCCATCGGGCGCGCCGCGCCGCAACGGCGGCGCGGACCGCGCTACAGCGCCAGAATCGAGTCCAGGTGGCTGCCGAGCTGGTCGAGCGGGGTCTTGGTCAGATCCTTGGCCAGATCGCCGCTCAGCCGGCCGCTCAACGCCTGTGGCATGTGCTTGCGCAGCGTGCCCAGCGCCTTCGGTTCGGCCACCAGCACCAGCCGGTCGAACGCGCCCTCGGCCTCGGCGGCCGACAACCGGTCCAGCAGTCCGTGCAGGAAGGCGTCCTCGACCAGCTGGCGCGGGTCGGACGACGGCTCCATGCCGTGGCGATGCTGGCCGGCGCTGTCGAAGCTGCGGCCGGGGCGGTCGGCGACGATGTCGCGGCCGCGGCGGGCGTCGCCCTCCATGGCGCCGCCGGGCACCTGGTACAGGCCTTTGCCGGGCCCGTCGTTGGCCACGATGCGCGCGTGCTGGCCGTCGGCAATGACCACCCAGGTGACGATCTTCTTCATCGAGCGACTCCGTTGTTGGATTCCACTGGCGGCTTGCCGGATCGCCCTGCGTTCACGGCACCAGCACGGCGGCGCCATTGAAGCGGCCGGCGCGCAGGTCGTCCAGCGCCCGGTTGGCCTGGTCCAGCGGATAGGTTCGGGTTTCGGTGCGGATCGGGATCTCGCTGGCCAGCTTCAGGAACGCGCGGGCGTCGTCGCGGGTCAGGTTGGCGACCGAGCGGATGCTGCGTTCCTGCCACAGCAAGGCATAGGGAAAGGCCGGGATCTCGCTCATGTGGATGCCGGCGCAGACGACGATCCCGCCCTTGCGCACGGCGGCCAGCGCGGCGGGCACCAGCGCGCCGACCGGCGCGAATATGATGGCGGCGTCCAGGGGCTGCGGCGGCGTCTCGTCCGAGCCGCCGGCCCAGGCCGCGCCCAGCGACCGGGCGAACGCCTGGCCGCCGGTGTCGCCGGGCCGTGTGAAGGCATAGACCTTTCGCCCGCGCTGGTGGGCGACCTGGGCCAGGATGTGGGCGGCCGCGCCGAAGCCGTACAGGCCCAGCCGCTGCGCCTCGCCGGCCAGGCGCCAGGCGCGATAGCCGATCAGCCCGGCGCACAGCAGCGGGGCGATGGCGACGTCGTCGCGCTCGCCGTTCAGCGGGAAGCAGAAATCGGCGTCGGCAACCGCATAGTCGGCATAGCCGCCGTCGATCTGGTAGCCGGTGAAGCCGGGCGCGTCGCACAGATTCTCGCGACCGTCGCTGCAATAGGCACAGCAGCCGCAGGCGTGGCCCAGCCAGGGGATGCCGACGCGCTCGCCGATACCGAAGCCGCCCAGGCCCGCGCGAACGGCTCCGCCCAGGGCCGCCACCTCGCCGACGATCTCGTGCCCCGGCACGATGCCCGGCTTGGGGTCCGGCAGGTCGCCGTCGACCACGTGCAGGTCGGTGCGGCACACGCCGCAGGCGCGCACCTTGACCAGCACCTGCCGCGGGCCCGGCACCGGAATCGGCCGTTCGACCTGTCGCAGCGGCTCGCCCACGCGCTTCAGCGCCATCGCTCTCATCACCGCACCGCTCCCGTTCTGCGCGCGACTATCGACCCGCCGGACGTGGCCGACGTTGATCCCGGTCAATGGCCGCGTGCGCGTTTGCCGCTGCAATGCACCACCCGGGGCCGCGCCGCGCAGACGGCGGCTGCCGGCACGGCGAACAGGGCTCGGAAGGCGGGAGCGCCGGCTATGGCCGCGGAATTCGACGCCATCGTGATCGGTTCGGGTCTCGGCGGTCTCACCGCCGGCGCGCTCTATGCCCGCGCCGGCCGCCGGGTGCTGGTGCTGGAGCGGAACGAGGGCTTCGGCGGCGCCGCCACCACCTACCGGCACGGTCCGCTGACCATAGAGGCGTCGCTGCACGAGACCAGCGATCCGAGCGACCCGCGCGATCCGAAGGCGCGGATCCTGCGCGCGCTGGGTCTGCGCGACCGGCTCGACTTCGTGCCGGTCGGCGCCCTCTACGAGGTGCGGGGCGGCCTGTTCGACCTGCCCTTCGTCATGCCGCACGGCATGCTGTCGGCCGAGGCGGCGCTGGCCGAGCGCTTTCCCAGCCATCCGGAGGTCTTCCGCCGGCTGTTCGAGCGGATTGCGGCGGTGCGCGAGGCGGTCGCCCTGGTTGGCGAGGCGCACGACACGCTGTGGTGGTTCGCCCGTGCGCCGCAGGTGCCGCTGAAGCTGTGGCCGTTGCTGCGCGACATGCGCCAGACACTGGGCGAGGTGTTCGCCGAGCATTTCGGCCACGACGAGGCGCCCAAGCTCGCGCTCGCCGCCAACCTGGCCTATTACGGCGACGACCCGTCGCGGCTGTGGTGGCTGTACTACGCCATCGCGCAGGGCGACCTGATCGCCTCCGGCGGAACATACCTGCGCGGCGGCTCGCGCAGCTTGACCGGCAGCCTAGTCGACGTGATCGCGCAGGAAGGCGGGGCCGCACTGGCCGGGCGCACCGTCAATGCCATCCTGCTCGACGACGACGGCCGCGCCGTCGGCGTGCGTCATGTCGGGGCGGGCGGCGCCGACCCGCAGCAGGCGCTGGCCCCGGTGCTGTTCGGCAACGCCGCGCCGCAGGTGCTGGGCGCCGCGCTGCCCGCGATGGCGCGCGAACGCTTTCTCGCCCCCTATGCCGGGCGCCAGCTGTCGATCTCGCTGTTCTCCGCCGCCTTCGGGCTCGATCGCGACCCGGCCGAGCTCGGGCTGACCCGCTATTCGACCATGCTGCTGCCGGACTGGATGCGCCGGCTGGACGATTTTCACGGCTGCGGCCTGCTGATGGCCGAGCCGCCGGGTGCGCGGATGCCGCCGCTGGCCGTGGTCAACTACGGCGCGGCGGACAGCGGGCTCAATCCGGGCGGGCCCCATCTGGTTGCGGCGGTCGGCATCGATCGGCTGGCGAACTGGGAAGGCCTGTCCGACGCCACCTATGCGCACCGGCGCGACGCCTGGCTCGACGCGCTGGTGGCGGCACTCGACCGCGCCGCGCCGGGTTTCGCCGCGGCGCTGGTACACAGGGAACTGTCCACGGCACTGACCATGCGGCACCAGCTGAACACGCCGGAAGGCGCGATCTACGGCTTCGCGCCGGAGGCACCCGCCGGCCTCGGCCGCCGCGGCGGCGAATCCGGCGTACGCACCGCGATCGACGGGCTGTGGCTGGCGTCGGCCTATGGCGGCTTCGGCGGTTTCACCGGCGCCATGCTGACCGGGGCGCTCGCCGCCCGCGCGGCCCTGCAGGCCGCACCGCACGCGCGCTGACCGCCGGATGCGCTCGACTCGGCCGTGCGCCTGCGGCTTAATCCGCGGAACCAGACCGCGGCGCGACGTCCGCGCAACCAAGAGCGCGGCCGGCATGGGGAGGCGTCGATGGCCGAGGCTCCGGAAGCGCTCGATCGGGTGCTCAAGACCTACCGGGTCACCTGGTACCGCTGCCCCGTCGACCGCCAGACATTCGTCAGGCTGACCCGGCGCAGCGATCTGCAGGGCTGGCTGCAGGCGCTGGGCTTCCTCGCCGTTGCCGCCTGCACCGGCGTGCTGACCGTGCTGTTCTTCGAGCGCGGGCTGTGGCTGGCGTTCGCCATCGCCCTGTTCGCCCACGGCACCGTGGTGTCGCATTGCATCTTCGCCTGCCACGAGCTCGGCCACGGCACCGTGTTCCGCACCCGCTGGCTGAACGAGGCGTTCCTGAAGCTCTACAGCGTGCTGGCGTGGTGGAACTACCATGACTACGCGATGAGCCACACCTACCATCACGTCTACACGCTGCATGCGCGCGGCGACCGCGAGGTCAGGCTGCCGGCCTATCCGTCGCTGCAGCCGCTGTATCTGCTGCAGCTGTTCACGCTGAACGTCACCGGCGGCTTCGAAAGCCGCGGCGCGATCAACGCCATCGGCGGCATCGTCAAGACCGCCTTCGGCGGCTATGCGGTGATGAGCACGCCGGGCTGGCTGCAGGCGCTGTACGAGGGCAAGCCGGCGGCGCGCGCCCGGGCGGTGGCCTGGGCGCGGATCGTCCTCGGCATCCACGCCGCCGTGCTGGTCGTCGCGCTCGCGCTCGGCCTGTGGATCGTGCCGGTGGTGTTCAGCCTGGGTCCGGTGATCGCCAATTGGCACCGCTATTTAATCGGCGCGCCGATGCACTGCGGGCTGCGCGACAACGTGCCCGACTTTCGCAAGTGCGTGCGCACCATCGTGGTCAACCCGGTGTCGGCGTTCCTGTACTGGCGGATGAACTGGCACCTGGAGCACCACATGTTCGCCGCCGTGCCCTGCTACAACCTTGCCGCGCTGCATCGCGCGGTCGCCCACGACATGCCGGCGCCGCGTTCATGGCTCGGCGCGTGGCGCGAGATGCGCCAGACCTGGCGGCGCCAGCAGACCGACCCGACCTATCAATTCGACACGCCCGGTGCCGGCGCCGCAGGCGCTTGCCGACGCCGCGCCGGGCGAGGAGACCGCCGCCATCGGCGAGATCGCGCCGCAGGAGCTGCGGGCGGCGTCGTAGCCGGGAGCAGACCAACGCGGAGTCCGGGATTGCCGCGACGCCCGTGCCGGTATGACCGTCCCCGGATCACGCTTTCGCGCCGGACGGGGCCCTACTTCTCCCCCAGCGCCCGCTTCACCCGGCGGATGATCACGCGGCGGGCCTTGTCGTCGGCGGCCTTTTCCAGCTCGTCGCGCAGATCGAGCGAGAAGCGGGCGAGGTCGTTGTGCCAGTCGAGCTTGCCGACCGCCTCCGGCGGCAGGCGGCGCGGGCCGCGGCGGTGCTTCAGCTTGGCCGTTCCGGTCAGCTCGACCTCGTCGTCCAGCGCCGGGATCCGGATGGCGTCGCCGTCCATGCCGCGGGCGATCAGCGCGTCGCGCAGCGCGGTCAGGCCGGCCTCCTCGCCATGGGTCAGGAACAGGGCGCGCTTGATCGGCCGCCGGGCCTCGACCCAGGCGACCAGCTCCTCGCTGTCGGCGTGGCCGGAATAGGTCTCCAGCTCGCGGATGCGCGCACGCACCTTGACGTCCTCGCCGAAGATGCGCACGGCGGAGGCGCCCTGCTGCAGCAGGCTGCCGAGCGTGCCCGGAGCCTGATAGCCGACCAGCAGCACGGTGGCGCTGTCGGTCCACAGATAGCGCTTCAGGTGGTGGCGGATACGGCCGGCGTCGCACATGCCGCTGGCCGCGATCACGATCACGCCGCCGCTGAACCGGTCGATCGCCTTCGACTGCTCGACCGTCTCGGTGAAGTGGAAGTTGGGATGGCGCAGCAGGTTGCCGTTGCTGTCCATGTCCTCCAGGTCGCGCGCATGCTGGGCGAATACCCTGGTGGCGCGGATCGCCAGCGGCGAATCCAGGAACACCGGCACCCGCGGTATCTTGCCGGCATCGAACAGCGTCGACAGGTCGGCCAGCAGCTCCTGCGTCCGCTCCACCGCGAAGGCGGGGACCAGCAGCACGCCGCTGTTCTTCAGCGCGGCGTTGACCTCGCCGGCCAGCGATTGCCGGCGCGCGGCCAGCGAGGTGTCGGGCCGCGAGCGACCGCCATAGGTGGCCTCGCACAGCACATAGTCGAAATTGGCCGGCGCCTCAGGGTCCGGGTGGAACTGCTTGTTGTCGGGCCCGATGTCGCCGGAGAACAGCAGCCGCAGCAGGCGGGCGTCGCGCTCGCCGGTCGGGATCTCCAGCTCGATCGAGGCGGCACCCAGGATGTGACCGGCGTTCCAGTAGCGGGCGCGCACGCCGCCGTCGACCGGCAGCCACTGCTCGTATTCGACCGCGCGGAAGGCGTCGATCGCCGCCTCGCCGTCGGCGCGGGTGTAGATCGGGATCACCTCCGGCTGGCCGCGCTGGGCGTTGCGCCGGTTGAGGATCTCGACCTCGCGTTCCTGGATGTAGCCGCTGTCGGGCAGCATGTAGCTGAGCAGGTCGCGGGTGCCGGCGGTGGCATAGACCGGCCCCTTGAAGCCGGCGTTGATCAGCTTCGGCACCAGCCCGGCGTGGTCGATGTGGGCATGGGTCAGCAGCAGGAAGTCGACCGCGGCCGGGTCGAACGGGAACCTGCCGTAGTTCAGCGCCTTCAGCGTCTTCGAGCCTTGGTACATGCCGCAGTCGACCAGGAACTGGCCGCCGGGGTGGGTGATCCAGTAGCACGAGCCGGTGACGGTGCCGGCCGCGCCGCAGAATTTCAGCGTCACGCTCATGGTCTCACCTCCTGCCGCAGGGCGTCGGCCAGCAGCGGCGCCAGGCTGCCGGCGTTGGTCGGATGGGCGACGCTGTCGGTCGAGCGCAGCCGCGCGATGCCGGCGGCGGTCAGCGCCGCCAGGTCGGCGTCGCCGCACAGCGCGTGCACCGCCACCGCCTCGACGCGCGCCGCGCCGGCGGCGACCAGCGCGCGGGCGCAGGCGGCGAGGGTGCCGCCGCTGGAAACCACATCGTCGACCAGGATCGCCGGCCGGCCGCGCACCGGCGCGCCGTCGGGCAGCGTGACGGCGACGCGGCGGTCGCCCGCGCGCCGCTTCGTCGCGGTCACCGCCGGCATGCCCAGCCGGGCCGCCACCGTGCCGACCCATTGCGCCGACTCCGCGTCCGGGCCGACCAGCACGGCGTCGCCTGCGCCGCCGGCGGCGATCATCGCCGCCAGCACCGGCGCGGCCGACAGCGCGGTGGCCTCGGTCCCGGCGAAGACCAGGTCCAGCCGCGGCGTGCGGTGCAGGTGCGGGTCGACGGTGACGATGCGGTCGAATCGCGCGCCGAGCAGCCGGCCGATCACCCGCTGGCTGACCGCCTCGCCCGGGCGGAAGGCGGTGTCCTGGCGCATGTAGGGCAGGTAGGGCGCCACCAGGACCAGCCGCTGCGCCCCGTCGTCGCGCAGCGCCGACGCGGCCAGCAGCAGCGGCATCAGCTTCGGGTCGGGCCGGTCGAGCGTGCAGTACAGCAGTGTGGTCGCGGCGGCCTCGGCGACGCGGACCAGGCTCTCGCCGTCGGGAAAGCGGTGCACCGCGACCGACGCCGACCGCACGCCCAGCAGCGCCGCCACCCGCGCGGCCGCCGCCTCGTCGCCCGGCATCGCCGCGATGGCGAGGGCGGTCATCCGCCCATGACCGGCGGCGTGTCGCCGAGGCCGATGCCGGAGCCCTCGGCGGCCAGCGCCCTGGCGAAATCGAAGTCGGAGGCGACGCAGCTGTGGATGCGGTACACCGGCTCGCCGTCGCGCACCCGCTCGCCGATCTTCTTCAGCAGGTCGATGCCGGCGCCCTTGTCGATCGGGGCGCCGGCCAGCCGGGCGATCCGCGCCAGCCGGTGGCAGTCGATCGCGCTGACGATACCGTCGCGCGGCGCCCGAACTTCCCAGGTCAGGTCGCCCAGGGTCCAGTCGGTGTCGGCCTGGCCCTGGCCGGCGATGATCCGCTCCATTGCCGCCAGCGCCTGGCCGGAGCCGAGCAGCTCGGACGCGCGCGCGTGGCCGGCCCCGCCGCGCAGGCCGGGGTCGAAGTCCAGCACCCGGCCTGCCAGCAGCAGCGCCCGGTCGCGCAGGTCGGCCGGTGCGTCCGGAGCGTTGCGCAGCACCGCCATCACGTCGCGCGCCTCCAGCACCGGACCGATGCCGCGGCCGATCGGCTGGGAGCCGTCGGTGAAGATCACCTCGACGCTGAGCCCGACCTGGTCGCCAACATATTCGAACATCTTGCGCAGGCGGACGGCATCGTGGCGGCCGCGCACCTTCGCGGTCGGGCCGATCGGGATGTCGATCAGCAGGTGGGTCGAGCCCGCCGCCAGCTTCTTCGACAGGATCGAGGCGACCATCTGCTCGCGGGTGTCGATCGACAGCGGGCGCTCGACCGAGATCAGCACGTCGTCGGCCGGCGACAGGTTGACGTGGCCGCCCCAGACCAGGCAGCCCTTCTCGCGCTCGACCACGCGCTGCATCTCGCCGATGGTCAGGTCGACCCTGGCCAGCACCTCCATGGTGTCGGCGGTGCCGGCGGGCGAGGTGATCGCCCGCGACGAGGTCTTCGGCATGGTCAGGCCGTGGGCGGCGACGATCGGCACCACGATCATCGAGGTGCGGTTGCCGGGAATGCCGCCGATGCAGTGTTTGTCGACCACCAGCGGCATGTTCCAGCTCAGCCGGTTGCCGACCTTGGCCATCGCCCGGGTCACGCTGAGCATCTCGTCGGTGGTCAGGAAGCTGGCCGAGGAGATCAGCCAGGCGGCGATTTCCATCGGCGAGTAGCGATGGTCGGCGATGTCGCGGATCACCGCATCGATCTGGTCCGGGGTCAGGGTGCGGCCGTCGATCTTGGCGCGCACCGCCTCCAGGCTGGCCGGCGGCGTGGCCTGCGCGATGGTCACCGTCGCGCCCTCGGGCAGGCCGAAGCGGCGGAACGCCTGCACGGCAAGGCCCAGTTCGTCCGGCGCGACCAGGTCGCCGTCGTCGGCGATCATCAGCGTCGCCAGCACCTGCCGGCCGTCGCCGGTCACCTCGATCTTGCGCAGCGCGCGGAACTCCTCCGCGCGATAGACGGTGCAGCGGCGCGACAGCACGGCGATGTTCTCGGGCGCGGAATCGAGCGCGATGCGGCGCAGCTTCAGCATGGGCGGCAGCCTAGCATCGCGCGTCAGCGCCCGGCGATGCCGAGCAGGGTCGCAGGCAGGGCGGCGACGACGGCGCCGCCGGCCGCCAGCAGCCAGTCGGCGAGGTGCAGCGGCGTCAGGTGCAGCGCGTCGGCTGCCGCGGGCACCTGCACCAGCAGCACCGCCGAGGCGAAGGCGGCGCCGGCCACCGCCCAGGCGGTCGCGCCGCGCGCCCGGGCCAGCAGCAGCGTCAGCGCGGCGCTGGCCACCGCCAGCAGCACCAGCGCCACGCTGCGGGCATGCTCCGCCCCGGACGGCAGGCCGTACTGATAGCTGCCCAGCATCGCCAGGGTGATCAGGCCGCCGGTGCCGGCGATCACCGTCCACTCGCCGCGCGTGAAGAAGCGGCGGCTGCCGTCGCGGCGCAGCACGGCCAGCGGCCCGCGCGGCGCCGCGCCCTGGAACACCAGCAGGGCGGTCGGGTGCACGATCAGCTCGATCCAGACGATGTGGATCGGCAGGTAGAGCAGCGGCTCGCCGGCCAGCGGCACCACTGCGGCGGCGAGCACGAACGGCAGGTGGAAGATCAGCAGGTAGGCGAAGCTGAGCCTGAGGTTCTGGAACAGCTGCCGGCCCTCGGCGATGGCGCGCACGATGGTGCGGAAATTGTCGTCCATCAGCACGATGGCGCCGACGTCGCGCGCGCTGCGGGTGCCGCGCTCGCCCATGGCGATGCCGATGTCGGCCGCCTGCAGCGCCGGCACGTCGTTGACCCCGTCGCCGGTCACCGCCACGATCTCGCCGCGCGCCTGCAGCGCGCGGACCAGGGCCAGCTTCTGCGACGGCACCGCACGGGCCACCGCGTCGACCCGGGTCAGCGCCTCGCCGTCGCCGGCCAGCAGCGCGTCGAGCTGCGCGCCGTCGACGACGTGCGGCTGGCCGCCGCCGAGCCCGAGCTCGCGCGCGATCGCGCCGGCGGTCGCTGGATGGTCGCCGGTCACCATCACCACGCGGATCGCGGCGGCGCGGGCGTCGGCGACCGCCGCGGCGACGCCCTCGCGCAGTGGGTCCTCGAAGGCCAGCAGGCCGGCGAAGGCGAAGCCGCGGTCCGGCTCGCCGCCCGGCCAGCCCGCGGCGGCCAGCGCTCGGCTGGCGCAGGCGATGACCTTGTGGCCGGTGGCGGCCAGCGCGTCGACCTGATCGCGCCAGCGGTCGCGCGCCGCCTCGTCCAGAGCGCACAGCGCCAGCACCGTTTCGGGGGCCCCCTTGGTGGCGGCGAGCAGCCCGTCGTCGCGGCGCACGATCGCGGTCTCGCGCCGCCGGTCCTCGGTGAACGGATAGCAGGCCAGCGCCTCGTCGCCGCGCGGCGTATCGGCTGCGCGAAGGATGGCCGCGTCCAGCGGATCGGCGTTGTCGGCGCGCGAGGCCAGCGCGGCGATCTCCAGCAGCGCCGACGCATGGCCGCCGGGCGCGGGGAAGCTGTGGGCGAGGGTCAGCCTGCCCTCGGTCAAGGTGCCGGTCTTGTCGGTGCAGATGCAGCTGACCCGGCCGATGTTCTCCACCACCACGGCCCGGCGAACCAGGGCCTGGCGTCGGGCCAGGCGGTACACGCCGACGCCGAGGAAGACGGTGAAGACGATCGGGAACTCCTCCGGGATCGCGGCCACCGCCAGGGTGAGGGCGCTGAGCGCCGCATCGACCGGGCCGAACCCCTGCTCCAGCCGCACCCAGGCCAGCGCCAGGCACAGCACCAGCGCGGCGACCAGCAACACGCCGACCAGCTGGCCGATCTGGCGCTGCAGCGGCGTGCGCTCGTGCCGGCCCTGAACGGCGCTGCGCACGATCTCGCCGTAGACGGTGTCGGCACCGGTATCGACCACCAGCAGGCGTGCCGTGCCGGTCAGCACGCGGGTGCCGGCGAAGCCCCAGCCCGCCGCGTCGATGCCGCCGCGCAGCGCACCGCGCGCCAAGTCGACCGGCCGTTTGTGGACCGGGAACGATTCGCCGGTCAGGGCGGATTCGTCGACCTGCAGCCCGCTCCCGTCGACGATCAGGCCGTCGGCCGGGAATGCCGCGCCGCTGCCGACCAGCGCCAGGTCGCCCGGCACCACCACGGTCGACGGCACCGACGCAGTGCGGCCGTCGCGCAGCACGGTGGCCTCGGTCGCCAGCCGGCTGCTCAGGCCGGCGGTCGAGGCCCGGGTCCGGCGGTGCAGCACGAAATCCATCCCGACCAGCGGCAGGATGGCCGCAATCAGGATTGCGCCGTCCCGCGTCTCGCCGATCGCCAGCATCAGCGCGCCGACCGCCACCAGGAACCAGATCATCGGGTCGCGCACGGTGTCGCGCAGCAGGTCGCGCCAGCCGGCGCGTTCGGCCGGAACGATGGCGTTCGGCCCGAACTGCGCCAAACGCGCCGCCGCCTGCGCCGCCGTCAGTCCGGCGGCGGGGTCGGCAAGGCCGGTCAGGCGGTCGGCACGGACGATGCGGCGCATTGCGGCACGGCTCTGGCTGGCGGAACCGGCGCAACGGCCGGCGGGGCCCAGTATGCCGCCGGGGCGCCGGCCGGGCGACCGTGCCGTTGCGCCGCTATTTCACGCCGGAGACGCAGCAGGCATTGGTCGTCGGCGGCGGAACGCTGGACTTCAGCCAGCAGCGCGCGTTGGGGCCCTGCACGCCGGGATTCACATAGGTCCAGGCCTGGCATGCCGCGTCGGCCTGGCAGGCGGCGCGGCACATCATCGGGTTGGCGGCGGCGAGGTCGAAGTTGGCGTAGTCGCCGCCGGTACGGGTGACCCCGTATTCCAGCGCCGCGCCCGGGCCGCCGCCGGGCCCGAACCCGCCGGGCACGCAGGCGACCACGCCGATTGCCAGGGCCAGGCCGGCTGCAAGTCTGATCGGTCGGATCGTCATGATTTTTCCTCCGACTGTCGAACCGTTTCGCATGCAGAATGGCCGATGCGGATGCGGAGGCCATGACGTGGATCAAGGGCGATCGCTGCGACGGCGGCGGCCGCCGCCGGACCCCGGCAGGCGCTCAGTCGCCGGCGCGCTTGCGCCCGGTGACCATGGCGCGTGCCAGATTCTCGCGGTGGGCGAAGCTGGCCAGCGCGACTCCGCCGATGTGCAGGATGACCAGCAGCAGCGTCAGGTTGGCGAACAGCTCGTGGATTTCCTCGATCTGGTGGATCGTGGCGCGGCGATCGGGTTGCGTGACGTCCGCCGTTGCCGCGTCTTCGCCCTCGTCCGAGTCCTCGGCCTCGGCCTCGTCTTCGTCGGCCCGGGCCGGGGCGATGAGCCCGGTCGGCGCCGCCGCCATGCCGATGAACGGCGCGAGCGGGCCCTCGTTCTCCTTGACCGCCAGCAGGGTCAGGCCGGACCCGGTCGTCGCGGCCAGCGCCAGTAGCAGAAGCACGACCATCGCGCCGCCGGCCGGGCTGTGGCCGACATAGCGCCGCGCGCGGAACCGGAACAGGCCAACGAGATAGCCGACGACGGTTTGCGGCTTGTAGACGAAGTCGGCGAAGCGGGCATGGCGCGGCCCGACGAAGCCCCACAGGATGCGCAGCAGCACGATGGCGGCGACGGTGTAGCCGGCCACCACGTGCACCGTTTCCGGCTCGCCCTCGGTCAGGTAGGCGACCGCGAAGGCGATCGCCAGCAGCCAATGGGCCAGGCGGACGAACGGGTCCCACACGCGCACCGTGCCGGCGGTCTCGGCCATCGCCTGTCTCCCTCTATCCCTGCGCCGTGCCGCCGCAGGCTGCGGGACCGGGGGTCGCCGCGGCGCCGGCGGGCGGCAGGGTCGAATCGCGTTCGATCGTCACGGTCTTCACCACCCCGCTTTCGCCGGGGAAGTTCGCGAACAGGGCGGTGACGAGATAGGGCATCACCGCGGCGAGATCCCGGTCTGCGCCCTGGCTCTGCACCCGGCCCTCGAACAGCGCAGCGCCGGAGGTGCCGTCGACGATGCGCAGGTCGAGATGACGCAGGTAGCGCTCGGCGGTCAGGGTGTGCCAGGGCCGGCAGCGATAGCCGTACCAATAGGGGTCGTCGAAGCGGCGATAGCCGAAATGGTAGTGCGAGGAGCACACCGGCAGGGCGACCGTGTGGCTGTCCTCTTCCTCGATGCCATAGCCGATCTCGGCGACAAGCGCGGCCGCGGCGCCGTCGGCGACGGGGGTGTAGCCGAGCCGTCCGAGCGCGGCGGCGACCCGGGTGGCATGGTCGGCGAAGGCCGGGTCGGCGGCAACCGCGGCATCGGCCGCGGTCACCGCGATCGTCTCGCCCGCCGGCGGCGGCAACTGGTGGAAGGCGACGACGTCGCAGGTGGTGGTACGGGCGCAGCCCGCCAGCGCCAGCGCCGCCAGGATCGTCGCGGTATGCATACGCATGGCAGCCTTCCCTCCGTCCAGCGCCGGTTCAGCTTGCCACCCGTCCCGCACTCGGTATGGACGGCGGTCAAGCGGCGCGCAGGCGTGCCCCGGCCAGGTGATGCGCGCCCATCCCGCCGACCATGGCGATCACGAACAGCACGATGTCGCGTTCGCCCAGTCCGATCGCGGTGATGGCCGGGCCGGGGCACAGGCCGGCCAGTCCCCACCCGATGCCGAAGATGGCCGCGCCGCCGATCAGCGGCAGGTCGAGGTCCCGCTTGGTCGGCAGCTGGAACGATTCGGCCAGCAGCGGCGCGCGGCCGGCCAGCACGATACGGTAGCCGACGAAGGTCACCACCAGCGCGCCGGCCATTACCAGCGCCAGGCTCGGGTCCCAGTCGCCGGCGACGTCGAGGAAGCCCAGCACCTTGGCCGGGTTGATCATCTGCGAGACGGTCAGGCCGACCCCGAACAGCAGGCCGATCAGCAGGGCGGCGAGGATGCGCGGCATGTCAGGCTCCGAACAGATGGCGGACGACGAACACGGTGACGATGCCTGTCGCCATGAAGGTGACGGTGGCGGCGAGCGAACGGCGCGACATCCGCGCCATGCCGCAGACGCCGTGGCCGCTGGTGCAGCCAGAGCCCATCCGGCTGCCGAGGCCGACCAGGAGGCCGCCGGCGATCATCAGCGCGGTGGAATGGGGGGTTTCCACAGCCGGCATGGTGCCGCCGACCAGTCCGACCAGGAACGGTGCGGCGATCAGGCCGAGCAGGAAGGCGACCCGCCAGCCGGCATCGCTGGCCGGCGCGGAAAGCAGGCCGCCGGCGATGCCGCTGATCCCGGCGATGCGGCCGAGGAACAGCATCATCGCCACCGCGGCGACCCCGATCAGGCCGCCGCCGATGAGCGCCTCGACCGGCGTGAAGTTGGCCATCTGCGACTCCCTTGTTGACGCTGCGTCAGCCCGCAGCGCGCTTCGCGGCCCGTGCCGGCCGGGACTCGGCCTCGGTCGGTGCCGCGATCGCCACCCGCTTCGGCGCCGATCGCACCACCTTGGGCTTGGCCATCCATTCGCGGCCCTTGAACAGCACGTCGAAATACATGTGCGGCAGGATGTGGCGCTTCAGCACCCACATCGACCAGCGCGGCTTGGTCTGGTCGAACGGGAAGGTCGGCATCAGCTTGCCGCCATAGCCGAACTCGGCCAGCACCACCTTGCCGCGCTCCACCGTCAGCGGGCACGAGCCGTAGCCGTCGTAAACCGCCTCTTCCGGCTTGCCGTCCAGCGCCGCGATCACGTTGCGCACCGCCACCGGTGCCTGCTTGCGCACCGCCGCGGCGGTCTTCGCATTGGGCGTGGTCGTGGCGTCGCCCAGCCCGAACACGGTCTCGTAGCGCGGGTGGCGCAGCGTCTCCTGGTCGACCTCGAACCAGCCGCTTTCCGCCGCCAGCGGGCTGTTGCGGATGAAGTCCGGGGCGCATTGCGGCGGGCAGACGTGGATCATGTCGAACGACTTCTCCACCGTTTCCACCTTGTCGCCCTCGCCCTTGACCGCGAACCACGCCTTCTTCGCCGGGCCGTCGATGGCCTTCAGGTTGCTGTTGAAGGCCAGGTCGATGCCATAGCGCTCGACATAGCGCATCAGCGGCGGCACGAACTCCTTGACGCCGAACAGCACGCCGCCGGCGTTGTTGAACTGGATGTGGATGTCGTTCAGCACGCCCTGGCTGCGCCACCAGTCGCTGGCCAGGTACATGATCTTCTGCGGCGCGCCGGCGCACTTGATCGGCATCGGCGGCTGGGTGAACAGCGCCTGGCCGCCGCGCATGCCCTGGATCAGCGACCAGGTGTAGGGAGCGAGGCCCGGCTTGTAGTTGCTGGTGACGTTGTTCTTGCCCAGCGTCTCGTTCAGGCCCGCGACGGCTTCCCAGTCCAGCTTCAGGCCGGGGCACACCACCAGGGTGCGGTAGGCCACCCGCTCGCCGTCCTCGAGGATCACCCGGTTGTGGTCGGGCTCGAAGCCGGCCACCGCGGCGCGGATCCAGTGGGCACCGGGCGGAATGCACTTGGCCTGCGGCACGTGGGTATCGGCGTCGTTGAACACGCCGCCGCCGACCAGCGTGAAGGCCGCCTGGTAGTGGTGGACCTCCGACGGCTCGACGATGGCCACCGTGGTGCCGCGGCGCAGCCTGAGGATGCTGGACGCGACGGCGATGCCGGCGGCGCCGCCGCCGACCACGACTACGTCATAGCCGGCGATGGCGCGCTTGGCGGGCGCCGCGGCCGCGGACGCCGCCTGGCGTCGGTCGGCCAGCCGCGGCTGCAAACCGGCGAGGTCGTAGCCGGCGTCGGCGCAGCGCTTCAGCAGCAGCTCCGTGTCGATCTCGTCGGCATGGGCGAGCGCCCACAGGCTGGTCGAGCGCGTTCCGGACCGGCAGAAGGCCAGCACCGGCTGCGGCATCTCCTTCAGCGCCGCGTCGAACGCGGCCACCTGGTCGTCGGTGATCTTGCCGGACACCACCGGGATATGGCGGTAGGCGAGACCGCGCGCCTTGGCCTCGGCCTCCAGGTCGGCGCTGGCGGGCTGGTCCGCCTGTTCGCCGTCCGGTCGGTTGTTGATGATCGCGCGGATGCCCTGCGCCTTGAGCGCGTCGAGCTCGGCGGCGGCGATCTGCGGCGAGACGAACAGGTTGTCGGCCAGCTTGGCGATGGTCATCGTCGTGCCTCCCCAGGGATGCGCGCCGCTCAGAGCGCGTTCACCGGAATCTTCAGGTAGGTGATGCCGTTGTCCTCGGCCGGGGGCAGCTGGCCGGCGCGCATGTTGACCTGCACCGACGGCAGGATCAGCACCGGCATCTCCAGCGTCTTGTCGCGAGCGGTGCGCATGGCGACGAACTCGTCCCTGGAGACGCCGTCGCGCACGTGGACGTTGCCGCTGCGCTCCGCCGCCACCGTGGTCTCCCACGCATATGCGTCGCGGCCGGGCGCCTTGTAGTCGTGGCACATGAACAGCCGGGTCTCGGCCGGCAGCGACAGCACCTTGCGGATCGAGTCGTAGAGCGTGCCCGCATTGCCGCCCGGGAAGTCGCAGCGCGCGGTGCCGTAGTCCGGCATGAACATGGTGTCGCCGACAAAGGCGGCGTCGCCGATCACATAGGTGATGCAGGCCGGGGTGTGGCCCGGGGTGTGCATCACCCGGCCCTCCAGCCCGCCGATCCTGAAGGTCTCGCCGTCCCTGAACAGGTGGTCGAACTGCGAGCCGTCGGTGCGAAAGCCGGCCTCCGCGTTGAACACCTTCTTGAAGGTGTCCTGCACGGTGCGGATGTGCTCGCCGATCGCGGTGCGGCCGCCGAGCGTCTTCTTCAGATAGGGCGCCGCCGACAGGTGGTCGGCATGGGCGTGGGTCTCGAGGATCCACTCGACCTCGAGGTTGTTCGCGCGCACATAGGCGATGACCGCGTCCGCCGAAGCCGTGGCGGTACGTCCCGCCTTCGGATCGTAGTCCAGCACCGAATCGACGATGGCGCATTTGCGGCCTTCGGGGTCCGACACCACGTAGGACACGGTGAACGTCGCCTCGTCGAAAAAGGCCTTCACTGTCGGGTTCATTGCGCGTTCTCCCTTGGCTCTTGCCCATCGGTCGGCCAATCGGGCCGAAGTTCCGCCGATACGCATTGTCGACGATCAATTTCCCGTGCCGGACGGCAACGAGACGTTGACATATATGTTCGTAAATGCGTATATACGCAAGTATGAATTTAGACGACATGCAAAAGGCCAGCCGCAGGGCGGCCGATCTGATGCGGGCGCTGGCGAGCGAGAACCGGCTGATGCTGCTGTGCCAGCTCGCCCAGGGCGAGAAATCGGTGGGCGCGCTGGCCGAGGCGCTGGACCTGCGGCAGAGCACCGTCTCGCAGCAACTGGCGCTGTTGCGCAAGGACGGGCTGGTGACGACGCGACGCGAGGCCCAGACCGTCCATTACAGCCTTGCCGGCGACGACGCCCGCCGCGTGATCGAGGTGCTGTACGCGCTCTATTGCGCGCCCGTGGCGCGGGCGGCGAACGCGACCGTCGATGTGCCCGCCTGATTGCGACGGATCAATGCCGCGGCACCGGTGCGATGCGACGGGTGCATCGACCATGATGTCAGGGAACGGACGACCGGCGCGATGAAGCCCGCCCAGATCCTGCCCATCCTCGGCTGGCTGAGGACGTACCGGCGCGCCGATCTCGGCGGCGACCTGATGGCCGGCACCATCACCGCGATCATGATCGTGCCGCAGGCGATGGCCTATGCGCTGCTCGCCGGCATGCCGCCGCAGGCCGGGCTCTACGCCAGCATCGCACCGCTGCTCGCCTATGCCGTGTTCGGCACCAGCCGCACGCTGGCGGTCGGCCCGGTCGCAATCGTCTCGCTGCTGACCGCGGCGGCGCTGGCGCCGGTGGCCGAGTCCGGCAGCGATGCCTATGTCGCCGCGGCGCTGGTGCTGGCGCTCGAAGTCGGCCTGATCAGCGTGGCCCTGGCAGCGATCCGCGCCGGCCACCTGGTCAACTTCATCAGCCACCCGGTGATCTCCGGCTTCACCAGCGCGGCGGCCATCGTCATCGGGCTCAGCAACCTGAAGGACATCCTCGGCATCGCGATGCCGCGGTCGGAGTCGGTGGTCGACCTGCTCGCCGAGCTCGCCGGCCGCCTCGGCGACACCAACTGGGTGACGCTGCTGATCGGCGGCGGCGGCATCGCATTCCTGCTGCTGCTGCGCGGCCCGGCAGCGCGCAGGGCCAAGCGTCTCGCCCGTGGCCGCGGGCGCATGCTGGCGCAGACCGCGGTGCGCGCCGGCCCGCTGCTGCTGGAGGCCGCCGCGACCCTGGCGGTGTTCGCGCTCGGTCTCGACCAGAGCGCCGGCGTCAAGGTGGTCGGCCACATTCCCACCGGCCTGCCGCCGCTGACCCTGCCGGCGTTCGACCGGGCGCTTTGGCTGGCGCTGTTGCCGGCGGCCGCGCTGATCGCCCTGATCGGGTTTCTGGAAAGCGTCGCCGTCGCCACCGCGCTCGGCGCCATGCGGCGCCAGCGGGTCAACGCCAACAACGAACTGGTCGGCCTCGGCGCGGCCAACCTGGCGGCGGCGTTCACCGGCGGCTATCCGGTCACCGGCGGCTTCGGCCGCTCCAACGTCAACTTCGATGCCGGCGCGGTCACCCAGCTGTCGGCGATCTTCACCGCCGCGCTGGTCGCGGTCACCGTGCTGGTGCTGCCGCCGCTGTTCCGGCCGCTGCCGCCGGCGGCGCTGGCCGCGATCATCGTCGTCTCGGTGATCAACCTGATCGACGTGAAGGCGTTCGTCACCGCCTGGCGCTACAACAAGCCAGACGCGGCGGCGCTGTCGGCCACCTTCCTCGGCGTGCTGCTGCTGAACGTGGAGACCGGCATCCTGATCGGCCTCGGCGTGTCGCTGGGGCTGCTGATGTGGCGCACCGCGCGACCGCACTACGCCATCGTCGGCCGGGTCGGCGACACCGAGCACTTCCGCAACGTCAAGCGGCACGCGGTACGGACCGACCCGTCGATGCTGCTGATCCGCATCGACGAGAGCCTGTTCTTCGCCAATGCCCGCTTCCTGGAGACCACCATCGCCGCCGAGGCGGCCGAGCGCCCGCAGCTGCGCCACGTGGTGCTGATCTGCAGCGCGGTCAACGTCATCGACCTCAGCGCGCTGGAGTCGCTGGAAACGCTGATCGAATCGCTGAAGGCGGCGGGCGTGACCTTCCACCTGGCCGAGGTCAAGGGCCCGGTGATGGACCGGCTGCAGCGCAGCCATCTGCTGGAACACATGCAGCCCGGCCGCGTCTTCCTCAGCACGCACGAGGCGGTGGAGACCCTGCAGGCGGCCGATGCGCTCGGCGCCCCGGTCGGGCTGATGGCGGCGAAATAGCCCCGGCGCAGGGCCGCGACAGTCAGGTCGGGCCGCGGCTCAGGCGCGGCCGTCGACCCGGCCCCACACCCCGCGGGCGTGGTCCGGCACGTGGTCGAGGATGTCGAAGTGGTTGCAGCCGGTGACCGAGATCCAGTCGGCATCGGCGCCGGCCGCCTTCAGCTTGTCGGTCCACAGCTCGGCCTGCAGGTGGAACTGCCGGCTCTCCGCCCCGCCGACCAGCGTGCGGGTCGGGCACAGCGCGGCCACCGGCGCGCGCATCGCCGAGCAGCGCTCCGCCTCGGCCGCGTCCATGCCGACCTTGTCGTTGATCCAGGTGCCGATCAGCGGCTCCGGCTCGAACACGCCGGACACCGGCAGGCCGGCGGCGATACGGTCGCGGTTGCCGGGCCGGGTCATCAGCCAGCCGCAAAGGTGACCGCCGGCGGAATGGCCGCCGACCAGCATCGGCCGGCCGACTCGCGCATGGGCGGCATCGTAGGCCCGCTCGAGCTGGACGCAGATCTCGGCCAGCCGCACGTCGGGGCACAGGTCGTAGCCGGGCAGGATGACGCTGAAGCCGGCGGCGTTGAGGTCGCGGGCCAGGAAGTAGAAGTCCTTCGGCTCGCGCGACTGCCAGTAGCCGCCATGGATGAAGAAGCAGGTCGGCGCCGCCGGGTCGGCAAGCGGGAACAGGTGCAGCCGGTGCCGGCCGCCGTCGCCGTAGGCGACCGTCTCCGGCGGGCTCTCCGCCGCGATCGCGGCCGAGCGCGACAGCCAGCCTTCGATGATCCGCTCGGCGTCGGGCACGCCATGGCGCGGGCTGTAGGCGATCTCCCGGTCGGAATCGCTCAGGTCGTCCCAGAACCGTGCGGCCATGGCCGTTCCCCCGCTCGACGGATGCGTGCCTGGCGGCGCCGGATGCGCCGCCCGGTTCGGGCCGGGATCAGCCCTGGCCGCGCGCCAGCCAGGCCTGCACGTGGCGGCGGCCGGCGAGGGCCAGCGCAACGGCGGCGGCGGTCTTCAGGATGTCGCCGTAGACGAACGGCACCAGGCCGTTCTCCACCGCCGCATCGAAGCCGATCAGCGTGGACAGGTAGCCGACGCCGAGCATGAAGATGCAGATCTCGGCGACGACGACGGCGGCGATCAGCGCCAGCCAGTGCGGCGCACGTTCGGCCGCCCAGCCGGTGATGGCGGCAGCGACGATGAAGCCGGCGAGGTAGCCGCCGGTCGGTCCGGCCAGATAGGCGAGGCCGACGCCGCTGGTGAACACGGGCAGGCCGACCGCGCCCTCGACCAGGTACAGCGCCACCGTGGCGACGCCCAGCTTCCAGCCGTAGGCCAGCCCGATCAGCAGCACCACGCCGGTCTGCAGCGTCATCGGCACCGGGTAGAACGGCACCTTGACATGCGCCGAGATCGCCAGCAGTGCGGAGCCGACGACGGCCAGGATCACGGCGCGCAGCAGGCGCGACTGCGGTTCCGCCCGGGTCGGCCAGACGACATTCATATAGGGTGGCAGGCTGCGGCTCTGCGTCGACATCGGTGCTCCCTTCAACTCCGGACCGCGGCAATCCCGCAGACGGGATTCGGCCGGGAACTGCGGCCGTCATTTATGCGTGCCCGTCCGGCAGGGTCAAGCCACGAGCGGCAGCGCCGATGCGACGTTCAGGACGGCTCGGCCGCCGGCCGGGCCACGGATTCCGCACCGGGCCTGCGGCTGTGATCGCGCGCGATCAGGGTGTAGACCGCAGGAGTCACGAACAGTGTGAACAGGGTGCCGATCGTCATGCCGGCGGCGATGACCACGCCGATGTTGAACCGGCTCGCCGCGCCGGCGCCGGTCGCAGTCAGCAGCGGGACCATGGCGACGACCATTGCGGCCGTGGTCATCAGGATCGGCCGCAGGCGCACACCGGCCGCGGTCTCGATGGCCTCGCGGCGCGACATCCCCTGTTCCTGCAGCTTGTTGGCGAACTCGACCATCAGGATACCGTGCTTGGAAATCAGTCCGACCAGCGTGACCAGCCCGATCTGCGAGTAGATGTTGATGCTGGCCTGCCCCATCAGCCCCATCACGTTCAGCGGCAGCAGGGCGCCGAACATCGAGGTGGGCAGGGCGATCAGGATGGTGAGCGGGTCGCGGAAGCTCTCGAACTGGGCGGCCAGGACCAGGAAGATGACGACCAGCGCGAATACGAAGGTCAGCGCGAGCGTGTTGCCCTCCTGGACGTATTGCCGGCTCTGGCCCTGGAAATCGTATGTGAAGCCGTCGGGCAGCGTCGTCTGCGCCGTCGTCTCCAGGAACTCCAGCGCCTCGCCCAGCGTCCGGCCCGGGAACGGCACCCCGGACAGGGTGGCCGCGTTGAGCTGCTGGAAGGTGGTCAGGGCGTTGGGTTGCACGGCGCCGGCGATGTCGACCACCGTCGACAGCGGTATCTGGGTGCCGTCGCCGGCGCGGACCCGGAACCGGCCGAGCCAGTCGGCCGTCTGCCGCGCATCGCGCGGCACCTGCGGGATGACCTGATAGCTGCGGCCGTACAGATTGAAGCGATTGACATAGTTGCCGCCCAGCAGGGTCGACAGCGTGCTGCCGATGTCCTGCATGGTGACGCCCAGCAGGTTGGCCTTGTCCTGGTTCACCGTCAGACGGACTTGCGGCGTGTCGAACTTCAGGTCGGTGTCGGTGAAGATGAACAGGCCGCTCTGCAGCGCCGCCAGTTGCAGCGCTTCGACGGTCTCCGCCAGCTGGCGCTGGTCGCCGATCGTGGTCACCACGAACTGCACCGGTGTACCGCCGGTCGACCCGGGCAATGGCGGCGGCGAGAACGCGAGGATCTGTGCGGCGGGCACGGTGGCGAGCGGCGCCTGCAGCGACTGCAGGATTTCCTTCGCGCTCCGGTCCCGCTCTGCCCAGGGCTGCAGGATCAGGCCGGCGAAGCCGCTGTGGACATCGCCAAGGCCGTTGATGCCGAAGAAGTGCTCCCGTTCCGGAATCTGGCCACTGACCCTTTGCAGCAGGTCGGTGGAGGCCTCCAGATAGTCGAGGTTGGCATATTGGGGTGTCTTGACCAGGGTCAGCAGCACGCCCTGGTCTTCCTCCGGCGCCAGCTCCTGCGGCGTGGTGAGGTAGAGCAGGCCGGTGAATACGGTGATGCCGACCAGCACCAGCAGTGTCAGCGCGCGGAAGTTGAGGGTGCGGTGCAGCCGCCGCTGGTAGCGGCGACGCAGCGCGGCGAACATGCGGTCGAGCGCGCCCGCGAAGCCGCGCGCGCCGCCACGCCCGCCGGGCCGGTGCTTGAGCAGGCGTGCGCACATCATCGGCGACAGCGTCAGCGCGATCACGCCCGAGACGAACACCGACCCGGCCAGTGTGAAGGCGAACTCGCGGAACAGCGCGCCGGTCAGGCCGCCGACGAAGCCGATCGGCGCATAGACCGCTGCGAGCGTGATCGTCATCGAGATCACCGGCATGACGATCTCGCGCGCGCCGCGCAGCGCCGCCTGCATCGGCGGCATGCCGTCCTCGACATGGCGATAGATGTTCTCGACCACGACGATGGCGTCGTCGACCACCAGACCGATGGCCAGGACCAGCGCGAGCAAGGTGATCAGGTTGATCGAGTAGCCGAGCGCCAGCAGCACGATCAGTACGCCGACCAGCGACAGCGGTATGGTGACGACCGGGATCAGGGTGGAGCGCAGGTCGCCGAGGAACAGGAAGATGACGACGATGACGATGAGTGCGGCTTCGCCGAGGGTGACGGCGACCTCGTCGATCGAGGCGCGGATGAACTCGGTCGCGTCATAGGCGATCGCGCCGGCGATCGTCGGCGGCAGCTGTGCCTGGATCCCGGGAAACGCCGCGCGCACGTCGTTGATCACGGTCAGCGGGTTGGCGCTGGGCGTCGCGTAGATCCCGATGAACACGGCCTTCAGCCCGTCGAAAACGGTCGACGAGTCCACGTTCTGCGGGCCGAGATCCACGGTGGCGACATCGCTGATCCGGATCAGCGTGTCGCCGCGGCTGGCGACGACCAGCTGGCCGAAGGCGTCGGCATCGTCCAGGGCCGTGACGGCGTCGATGCCGGTCTGGGTATAGGCGTTCTTCAGTTGGCCGGCGGCGGTCGTGAAGTTGTTGGCCGCCAGCGCGGCGCCGACCTCGCCGGGCGTCACGTCGAACGCCGCCATTCGCCCCGGGTCCAGCCAGACCCGCATCGCGAAGACCTGGCCGCCAAGGATCTGGGCGTTGGCGACGCCGTCGATGGTCTGCAGCGTCGGCTGCACCACCCGGCTGATGTAGTCGGTGATCTGCGAGGCGCCCATCTGTTCGGAGTTGAACGACAGGTACATCAGGGCAAAGCCGTCGCCGGTCTGCTTCGTCACCACCGGGTCGTTGGCCTCGCGCGGCAGGACGCCGGCGACCTGGTTGACCTTGGAGAGCACGTCGGCCACAGCCCGGTCGGGATCGGCGCCGAGCCTGAGATTCAAGGTTACCGTCGAGACGTTCTGCCGCGACGTCGAGACCAGCGTGTCGATGCCTTCCGCGCTGGCCACGGCCTGTTCGATCGGCGTGGTGATGAAGCCCTTGATCAGGTCCGCATTCGCGCCCGGGTAGGCTGTTGTGATCGAGATCGTGGTGTTGGTCAGCTCCGGATACTGGCGCACCTGCAGGCTGAACCCGGCGACGCCGCCGACCAGCAGGATCAGCAGGCTGACCACGCTGGCCAGCACCGGCCGCAGGATGAACCGGTCGGTGAATGCCACGGCGGCTATTCCCGCGGCAGGGCGGCCGGCTCGGCCAGCGCGTTCTGGTTGTCGACCACCACGGGCGCCCCGTTCCACAGCTTGATCTGGCCCTCGCTGACCACGATCTCGCCGGCGGCGAGGCCGGCAACGACCGAGGTTCGGGTGCCGCGCGTCTCGCCCACCGTGACGAATCGCCGTTCGACCGCGAGCGCAGTCGTTGCGTTCTCGGGCGTTGGCCCGGCCGCTTGCGCGCCTTCGGCCGACGGCGCGGCAACGACGACGAAGACGCTGTCGCCATACAGGCTGTATGTGATGGCGGTTTCGGTCACTGTGACCACGGGCTGGGCCTCGCCGATCACCACGCGCACCGTCGCGAACATGCCAGGCAGCAATTGGCGGTCCGGGTTGGCAAGCTCGGCGCGGACCTGGATGTTGCGGGTCGCCTGGTCGACCCGCGCGTTGATCGCTTGCACCGTGCCGGCGAATGCGCGGTCGGGGTAGGCCTCGACGGCCACCTCGACCGCCTGGCCGACCGCGATGTTGGGGATCGCCTGTTCCGGCACGCTGAAATCCAGGTGGATCGGATCGAGTTGTTGGAGCGTGACCACGGGCGTGCCGGCCGCAACGAATTCGCCGACGTCCAGTTGACGCAGCCCCAGCCTGCCGTCGAACGGCGCCACCACCGATTTCTGCGCGATGACGGCCTGCACGCGCTGGACGGCGGCGTCCGCGGTGTCGCGGTCGGCCAGCGAACGGTCGAAGTTGGCCTGCGACGTGTTGCGCTGCGCAAGCAGGGTGCGCTGCCGCTCCTGCTCCAGCTCCATCTGCCGCAGTGTTGCCAATGCCGATTGCAGGTCGGCCTGATTGGTGGAGTCGTCGAGGTCGAACAGCGGGGCGCCGCTGACGACTTCGTCGCCGGACTGGAAATGCACGGCGGTCACGATGCCGCTGACCTCGGGCGCGACCTCGATGCCCTGAACCGCGATCAGGGAGCCGACCGCCCGCAACTGCGGCAGCCAGGACTCCAGCGTGGCCGGCTGCGCGGCGACGGTGGTCGGCGGACGCGGCGAGCCGGCTATGACCTCGCGGATCAGCTGGGGCTTCACCACGAACTGGAAATAGCCGAATCCGCCGATGACGCCGACGAGAACCACCAGCACGACAATGAAAATCAGTGTCCGCTTCACGATCGCTGCGACCCTGCACTTTCCGCGGCGCGACGCCCCTTCACGCAGGGCGGCGGCGGGCAACGGTCGATGTCGGCAGCGGGCCGCGAGCGTCCGGTCGGCACTTGCCGACCGTCACCGTGCGCACCGGCCGCCTCGCCGCGACGGCAGGCTGGCCATCGCGGCGGGCGAGCGCGGTGAAAAGGGCGACGGAGCTACTCGACGTCGATGATGCCTGCTTCGACGAACTCGCCGTTCTCGAGCACGAACTTGCCGATATAGCCGGCCACGTCGCCATTCTCGTCGAAGTCGGCCGGTCCGGCGACGCCGTTGTAGTCGATGTCGGTGCCGGCGGCAATCAGCGCCAGCGCCTTGGCCCATTCGCCGGGCTCGATGATCTCTCCCGGCGGATTGGCGACCTCGCGCAGCGCGTCGCGGATCGCGGCGCGGTCGGTGGAGCCGGCCTTCTCGATCGCCAGCGCGACCAGGAAGGTGGCGTCGTAGGTCTGCTGGATGAAGAACTTGTCGTTGGTGGTCTCGTAGGCGGCCGTGTAGTTGGCCTCGAACTTCTCGCCGGCTGTGGATGCGGGCGGCGAGGTCGGCGACGAGAACATGATGCCTTCCAGGTTCTCCGCGCCGATCTCCTGGATCAGCAGGTTGTCGCGCAGGCCGTCGGTGCCGACAAACCGGTCGAAGAAGCCGTTTTCCAGCGCCTGGCGGACGATGGTGATGCCGCTGCCGGCGGCATAGGCGATCAGCACCAGCGCCTGGGCGTCGCCGGCGGAGGCCAGCGTGGCCAGCTCGGACCGGTAGGAGCTCTTCTCCGGCTCATGGACCTGGTCGCCGGTGATTGTGCCGCCGGCCGCCGTATAGGCCTCGCGGAAGGTGCCGGCGATGCCGACGCCGTAGTCGTTGTTGACATAGGTCAGCGCGACCGAGGTGATGCCTTCGTCCAGCAGCATCTTGGCCAGCGCGATGCCCTGGAAGTCGTCGCTGGGGATCACGCGGAACAGGAAGTCGTTGTCCTCCAGCGTGGTCATTTCCGGAGAGGTCGAGGTCGGCGAGACCTGCAGCACGCCGTTCGGGATGCACACCGCATTGGCCGCCGCGATGGTGGCGCCGCTGGCGAGCGCACCCATGACCGCCGCCACGTTGTCGACGTTGACCAGCTTGGTCGCGGCGTCGACCGCGCCCTGCGCGGTCGCTTGGGTGTCGCCGACCGCCAGCACCAGCTCCTGCCCGCCGAGGATGCCGCCCTGGGCGTTGACCTCGGTCACCGCCAGGTTGGCGGCGTCGAGGATCGGCGGGATGAAGCTCGCCAGATCGCCGGTGATGCCCATCAGCGCGCCCATCTTCACCTCTGCCGAGGCGGTACCGGCCGCGGCGGCCAGCGCCAGCAGGCTGGTCGCAGCCACCAGGCCGGCGCGGCGGACGGTCTTGGTTCCAGTCATGTGCCCTCTCCTGTTCCCCCAACTCGGGCGCAGGCCGCGCCCTTCTGGTTGGCGGCCATGCTATCGGGCCGCGCTGTGCGGCTCAATGGGAGAGGTAGGCAGGCGATGTGCGCTATTCGGCCGGCGCCTCGGCGGCGTCCCCGGTCGGCTGCACCGGCTCGGCGTCGGCGATCAGCACCAGCGTGCCGCTCTCGTCCGTGCCGGTCGTCTGCCAGCGCGCCCGCAGCTCCCAGAGGTCGACGGTGAAGGCGCCGTCATATTCGCCGTCGCTCTCGAAGTCCGCCGCGCTGGCGTCGTCGGCGATCTCCCAGATCCGCACGGCCAGGGTGGCCGGATCGATCCGGCCCGACATGCGGGCCTGCAGTCCGTCGGGCAGCCAGTGGCTCTCGGCGTTGAACGCGATCTCGCCGTCGGGGCGCGGCGTCAGCTTGACGATCTCCAGCTCGATGAAGAACGCCGCGCCGTCGTCCCAGGCGAACGTGCCGTGCCAGCGCGCCGGCAGCGCGGCGACCAGATCCTCCGCGGTGAACGCCGGCGCTGCGCTGGATTGCTGCGTGCCGTCGGCCGTCTCGCCGGTGCCTTGCCGCCCGAACAAGTCGGCGCTGGCCGGCGTGGTGGCGCCGAGGCCGGCGGCGAGCAGGATGCCGGCGGCCGCCATGCGGCCGAATCTGAATCGAAGTGCCATTGCTGCCGCGTCTCCCTGCCGCTGTCGCCGTCGTGGCATTAGGACGCACGAACGTGGCCAGGGCAAGGCGCCGGCTCGGGTCTGCCGCTATCGACGCGCACAGCCAAATCGGCTAGAGCCTTTGCCGGACCATGCGCGCCCCTGCGGGCGCCAGGCTGGGGAGAGCGCGATGCGCATCGCGATGATCGGGGCCGGCTATGTCGGCCTGGTTTCGGGCGCCTGTTTCGCCGAGTTCGGGTTCGACGTCACCTGCGTCGACCTGGACGCGGGCAAGATCGCGCGTCTGCAGAAGGGCGAGATCCCGATCTACGAGCCGGGCCTCGACCAGATGGTGGCGGCCAATTGCGAAAGCGGCCGGCTGCACTTCTCCACCGACCTGGCGACCGTGGTCGCCGGCGCGAAGGTCGTGTTCATCGCCGTCGGCACGCCGACCCGCCGCGGCGACGGCCATGCCGATCTCAGCTATGTCGACGGCGCCGCCCGCCAGATCGCCGCCGCGATCGACGGCTATACGGTGGTGGTCAACAAGTCGACGGTGCCGATCGGCACCGGGCGCCGGGTGGAGCGCATCATCCGCGAGACCCGGCCGGATGCGCAGTTCGACGTCGTCTCCAACCCCGAATTCCTGCGCGAGGGCTCGGCGGTCAACGATTTCATGCGGCCCGACCGCGTGGTGATCGGCACCGACAGCGTGCGTGCCCGCAAGGTGATGCGCCAGCTCTACCGCGTGCTCTATCTCAGCGAGACGCCGATGGTGGAGACCACGCTGGAATCGGCCGAGTTGGCCAAGTACGCCACCAACGCGTTCCTCGCCACCAAGGTCACCTTCATCAACGAGATGGCCGACATCTGCGACCGCATCGGCGGCGACGTGCAGACCATCGCCAAGGTGATGGGGCTCGACAAGCGCATCGGGCCCAAGTTCCTGCACGCCGGGCCCGGCTATGGCGGTTCGTGCTTCCCCAAGGACACGTTGGCGCTGGTGCGGATGAGCGAGGAGCTGGGCGTGCCCAGCCGCATCGTCGGCGCCGTGGTCGCCGCCAACGACGCCCGCAAGCTGGCCATGGCCGACCGGGTCGCCGAGGCGATGGGCGGGTCGGTCGCCGGCCGCACCGTCGCCGTGCTCGGGCTGGCGTTCAAGCCGAATACGGACGACATGCGCGAGGCGCCGTCGCTGACCATCCTGCCGCGGCTGATCGCCATGGGGGCGCAGGTGAAGGCTTATGACCCGGCGGCGATGGACGAGGCGCGGCCGCTGTTGCCGGACGTGACCTATTGCGACGACGCGGCCGCGACGGTCGACGGCGCCGACGCGGTGGTGGTGCTGACCGAGTGGAACGAGTTCCGCGCCTTCAGCCCGGAGATGATGCGCCAGCGCATGCGCGGCGACGTCGTGGTCGACCTGCGCAACATCTTCGACCCAGCCCAGATGGCGGAGCTGGGCTTCGCCTATGTCGGCCTCGGCCGCGGCAGCGCGCCGAGCGGGCTGGCCGACCGGATCGCCGACGCGGCCGAATAGACGGTGGCGTCGGCGACGCCTGTCGGGATCGATCCCGCGGCCCTGGCGCGCGCCCGGGCCGACACGCCCGGTTGCCGCGAGGTGGTCCACCTGAACAACGCCGGTGCCGGGCTGATGCCGCGGCCGGTGCTGCAGGCGGTCGAGGACCACCTGCGGCTCGAGGCGACCATCGGCGGCTATGAGGCGGCGGCCGCCGCCCGCGACCCCATCGATCATGCCTATGCGGCGCTGGCGCGGCTGGTCGGCGGCGCGCCCGACGAGATCGCGCTGATCGAGAATGCGACCCGGGCCTGGGACATGGCCTTTTACGGGCTCGACCTGAAGGCAGGCGACACGGTGATCACCGGCAAGGCCGAGTATGCCTCGAACTACCTCGCCTTCCTGCAACGGGCGCGGCGCGACGGCATCGAGATCCGGGTCGCGCCCGACGACGGCCAGGGCGCCACCGACCCCGACGCCGTGGCGGCGCTGATCGACGGGCGCACCCGCCTTGTCGCGATCACCCACGTGCCGACCAACGGCGGGCTGGTCAATCCGGCGGCGGCGATCGGCGCGGTCGCGGCGCGCCACGGCGTGCCGTTCCTGCTCGACGCCTGCCAGTCGGTCGGCCAGCTGCCGATCGACGTGGCGGCGATCGGCTGCACCATGCTGTCGGCCACCGGGCGCAAGTTCCTGCGCGGTCCGCGCGGTACCGGCTTTCTGTGGGTGCGGCGCGACTGGATCGACCGGCTGGAGCCGCCGTTCGTCGACCTGCACGCCGCCGAGTGGACCGCGCCGGACCGATACCGCCTGCGGGACGATGCACGCCGCTTCGAGAACTGGGAAAGCTTCGTCGCCGGCAAGGTCGGGCTGGCCGCCGCGGCCGACTATGCGCTCGGCTTCGGGCTCGAGCCGATTGCGGCCCGTGCGGGCGCGCTGGCCTGTCGCCTGCGCGACGGGCTGCAGGCGATCGACGGCGTCACGGTGCATGACAAGGGCGCCGTGCGCTGTGCGATCGCGACCTTTTCCGTCGAAGGGATGCCGGCGGCCGCGGTGCAGCGCCAGCTGGCCGCGCGGCGCGTCAACACGTCGGTCAGCACCGTCGAATCGACCCGGCTCGATATGGGCGAGCGCGGGCTCGATGCGATCGTCCGCGCCTCGCCGCACTACTACAACAGCGAGGACGAGATCGACGCGGCCGTCGCTGCCGTCGCGGCGATCGCGCGCCGTTGATTGCGGCGACATTCGGGGCGGATCGCGCCGAATCCGGCCGGTTCGGGGTCATTTCGGGGCAGTGCGCAGGGTTGCAGGCGCACGGGCGTGCAAGCTGCGTCGTCACCGCACTGCCGGGACGGCGCATCGAAAGACTAGCACCCCAGCTCTTGGAGAACCCCCATGTTGAAGTTCCGCAACCTCGTTCTCGGCGCCGCGCTGCTCGGCGCGTCGGCCGCCGCCGTTCCCGCCGGTGCGGCGATCACCGCCACAGCAGCCGGCCGCGACATGCTGCACGAGATGCTGATCGACCTGGTCACGGCCAACAACCGGATGGCCCTGGTACCGGCATCGGACCTGTCGCAGGTGACGGACATCATCGCCCACCTGGGCGTGGACGCCCATGTCGTCTATGACGCGTTCTACAACACCCCGGTCGACACCAGCGGCGTGTGCAGCCGGGACGACATCGTCGCGGCGATGGACGACCTGAAGCAGGTCATCTCGACCTATCGCGACAATCTCGGCAATCCGCCGCCGGCGCTGCTGGTCGCGTTCAACCGGCTGTCCGACCGCATGCTGGACATCGAGGACCGCCTCGGCGACGCCCTGAACCAGGCCGAAGCCGGCTGCTGACGCGTATTCCCGATTTCGGTGACCCGCGAGGGGCGGTCGCGCTGCGGCCGCCCCTCCTGCTTTTGTGCGCGCGTCGCCGTCAGGCGAGCGCGGTCACGGCCTGCTGCACGAGGGCGGGATCGCCTGCAGCGATGATGGTACCGTCGGACCCCATGTCCAGCGGGCGCCCGGCCCAGTCGGTGACCTTGCCGCCGGCGCCCTCGATGATCGGCACCAGCGCCATGAAGTCGTGGGTCTTCAGGCCGGCCTCGACGCTGAGATCGATATAGCCGCTGGCGACCAGGCCGAAGCCGTAGCAGTCGCCCCCCCAGTGGCAGAACTTGGCGGCGCGCGCGATGTTCAGGAAGCGGGCGAACTGCGCCGCGTCGAACAGGTCGGCCGCCGTGGTGTTGAGCCGGGCCTCGGCCAGTTGCGGGCAGGCCCGCACGCGCACCGGCGCCCCGTTGAACGTGGTCGGGTGGCCGATGGCGCCGACCCAGCGATGGCCCAGCACCGGCTGGTCGATCACGCCCAGCACCGGCTTGCCGCGATGGCTGAGCGCGATCAGCGTGCCGAAGGTCAGCTTGTGGACGATGAACGCCTTGGTGCCGTCGACCGGGTCCAGCACCCAGACCAGGTCGGCGTCGGCACGCGTCGCGCCGTATTCCTCGCCGACGATGCCGTGCGCGGGATATGCGCGCTCGATGACGGCGCGGATCGCGGCTTCGGCTTCCTTGTCGGCCTGGGTGACCGGGCTCGAATCGGCCTTGTCCTCGACCGTCACGCCGCTGTCGTAATAGGCCCGGATCACCGGGCCGCTGGCATCGGCCAGCGTGCCGGCAAAGGCCACCAGTTCGTCAGGAACGCGATCCATCGTCATCGTCCGGTCGCACGCCGCCATCGCTGGCAGGCGCGACCGGTTCACCCCGCCTGGTTGTCGCCTTCGGGGGCGGGCTGCTCGCCGCCCTCGCCGGCGCCCTCGTCCGGCGCGGCCTCGCCGTCGCCGCCCGCGTCCGGGGCCGCGCCGCCGTCGGTGGCGCCTTCGTCGGTGGCGCCTTCGCCGGTCGTGCCTTCGCCGGTCGTGCCGTCGTCGGTCGCCCCCTCAGCGCCGGCGCCTTCTTCCGCGGTGCCTTCCTCGCCGCCGCCCGACTCTTCCGCCAGCGCGGCGTCGATCTCGTCCTGGGTCGGCAGCGCGACCGGACTGGCGTCCAGAGTACGAAGGTATGCGATCACGTCGGCGCGGTCGTTGACGTTGGGCAGGCCGGCGAAGCCCATCTTGGTGCCCGGCGCGAAGGCGCTGGGCTTGAGCAGGAAGTGGTTCAGCTGCTCGTAGGTCCAGTTGCCCTCGATGCCGCTCAGCGCGTCGGAATAGCTGTAGCCCTCGTGGCTGGCCACGTCGCGGCCGACCACGCCCCACAGCGCCGGTCCGACGCCGTTGGCGCCGCCGTCGGTGTTGGTGTGGCAGGCCTTGCAGGCGGCGAACAGCGCCTCGCCGTCGGCGACGGAGGCGTCGGCCAGCAGCGGCAGCACGGTCGGGATCACCACCGGCTCCGGCGCCACCTCGACCGCGCCCTCGCTGGAGACCGGGTAAGCGAGCACCGCCTCGCCATGGCCGCCCGAGCCGAACAGCGCCGAGCCGAAATGGCCGATGGCGACGGTCACGAGCAACGCGGTCAGGATCGCGCCGACGATCTTGTTCGTTTCAATGCCGCTCGACATATCGTCTCCATAACCACGAACGGCGCCACACCGTCCGGCAGAATCAACATGCAGCCGCCCGCCCCGGACCCCTCGGTCCCGGCCGGGCCCTGACGGGAAGCACCAGCATGCGGAGACCCGCGCCATGGCCTTTACGACATCGGCGCAGATCGGCTAGACCGCCGGGAAACTACGGCCAAGCCCGCATTGCGTCATCCCATTTGCGCCCTTATGACGCAGCGCTGCGCAAGGTGCAATCCACTGACCGCGAAGGAGCGCGAAAGTTGGCGGCGATCGTGTTGATTCCGGCGCGGCTGGCGGCACGCCGGCTGCCCGACAAGCCGCTGGCCGACGTGGCCGGGGCGCCGCTGATCGTGCAGGTGCTGCGCCGTGCGGTCGAGGCCGGCGTCGGGCCGGTGGTGGTCGCCTGCTGCGACGCGCCGGTCGCCGAGGTCGTGACCGCCGCCGGAGGCCGCGCGGTGATGACCGACCCCGACCACCCGTCCGGCTCGGACCGGATCTGGGAAGCGCTCGGCAAGGTCGACCCGGAGGGCGCTTACGACACGGTGCTGAACCTGCAGGGCGACCTGCCCACCATCCCGCCGTCCGACGTCGCGGCCACCCTGGACGCGCTGCGGACCAGCGACGCCGACGTGGCCACCATCGCCGCGGAGATCAGCAATGCGCGCGACCGCGCCGCGCCCAGCGTGGTCAAGGCGATCGTGTCGCTGGCGCCCGGCGCGATCCAGGGTCCGGCGCTGTACTTCACCCGCACCACCGCGCCGTCCGGCGACGGGCCGCACTATCATCACATCGGCATCTACGCCTATCGCCGGCAGGCGCTGCAGCGCTTCGTCGCCCTGCCGCCGGCGCCGCTGGAGCAGCGCGAGCGGCTGGAGCAGCTGCGGCTGCTGGAAAACGGCATGCGCATCACCTGTCGCATCGTCGAGACCGTGCCGCTTGGCGTAGACACGCCGGAGGACCTGGAAGAGGCTCGCCGCCAGCTCGGCGGCACCGTCGCAGGAGGAATGCCCGCGTGAGCACCCGGCCGCAGCCCCGCACCATCGCCTTCCAGGGCGCGCACGGTGCCTATTCCGACCTGGCCTGCCGCACGGTGTTTCCGGAGCTGGAGACCGTGCCGTGCCGTGCCTTCGAGGACGCGTTCGCGGCGGTGCGCACCGGTTCGGCGGATCTGGCGATGATCCCGGTGGAGAACTCGCTGGCCGGGCGGGTCGCCGACGTGCACCACCTGCTGCCCGACAGCGGCCTCTACATCATCGGCGAGCACTTCCAGCCGGTCCGCCACCAGCTGCTGGCCAACCGCGGCGCCACGCTGGAGACGGTCCGCAGCGTGCACACCCACGTCCACGCCCTCGGCCAGTGCCGCCGGCGGATCGCGGAGCTGAACCTGCGGCCGGTGGTGGCGGCCGATACCGCCGGCGCCGCCGCCGAGCTGGCCGAGAAGCCGGACACGAGCCGCGCGGTGATCGCCTCCACGCTCGCCGCCGAACTCTACGGCCTGGCCGTTCTCGAGAGCGACATCGAGGACGCGGAGCACAACACCACCCGCTTCCTGGTGCTGTCGCGCAACCGTTCCGACGTGGCGGCCGGCAACGGGCCGGCCATCACCACCTTCGTATTCCAGGTCCGCTCGGTGCCGGCCGCGCTGTACAAGGCGCTCGGCGGCTTCGCCACCAATGGCGTCAACCTGACACGGCTGGAAAGCTACATGATCGGCGGCCATTTCGTGGCGGCGCAGTTCTTCGCCGACGCCGAAGGCCATCCCGACGACCCGGCGATGCGGCTGGCGTTCGAGGAGCTCGATTTCTTCACCGAGGAGGTGCGGGTGCTCGGCGCCTATGCCGCCCATCCGTTCCGGCGGCGGGACCGGGCGTGACCGGCGACGGCGGTCCCGTCCGCATCGGCACCCGCGGCAGCCCGCTGGCGCTTGCCCAGGCCCGCATCGTCGCCGCCGGCCTGGCTGCCGCCGACCCGGCGCTGGCGGTGGAGGGCGGCGTCGAGACCGTGGTGATCCGCACCACCGGCGATGCGGTGCAGGACCGCACCCTGGCCGAGATCGGCGGCAAGGGGCTGTTCACCAAGGAGATCGACGAGGCCCAGCTCGACGGCCGGGTCGACCTGGCGGTCCATTCGATGAAGGACCTGCCGACCGCGCTGCCGGAAGGCCTGGTCCTGGCCGCGGCCCTGCCGCGCGAGGACCCGCGCGACGTGCTGATCGTGCGGCCCGGGCTCGGCGACGGCGCGGACGGTGCCGCATTTGCCATGTTGCCGCACGGCGCCCGGATCGGCACGGCCTCGCTGCGTCGGCAGGCCCAGCTGCTTGCCGCGCGGCCGGACCTGCAGGTGGCACCGATGCGCGGCAACGTCGGCACCCGGCTGGACAAGCTCGCCAGCGGCGAGGCCGACGCCACCCTGCTGGCGCTGGCGGGTCTGCGCCGGCTCGGGCTGTCGCCGGCGGGGATGCATGTGCTGGCGGTCGAGGCGATGCTGCCGGCGGTGGCGCAGGCCGCCATCGGCATCACCGCGCGCCGCGGCGATGCGCGCGCCCTGGCGCTGGCGGCGCGGCTGAACCATGCGCCGACCCTGGCCTGCGTCAGCGCGGAGCGTGGCTTCCTGACGGCGCTGGACGGCTCCTGCCGCACGCCGATCGCGGGACTGGCGACGCTGCGCGCCGGCGCGATCGTGCTCGAAGGCTTGGTCGCCGCGCCGGACGGACGCGGCGTAGTGCGGCGGCTCTGGACGGAACGGGCCGCCGACAACCCGGCTGACCTGGCCGCCTTCGGCCACCGCTGCGGCCGCGACCTGGCAGGGGCGATGCCGTGACGGCGGCGCGGCCGCGGCATGCGCTGATCACCCGGCCGCAGCCCGAGGCGGACGAGACCGCGCTGGCGTTGCGCGCGCTCGATCTCGCCGTGACGGTCGCACCGATGTTGGAGATCGTGGCGCTGCCTGCGCCGGAGACCATGCAGCGGCTGGACGACGTGCAGGCGGTCGTGCTGACCAGCGCCAGCGCCGCACGGGCGCTGATCCACCGGCCGCTCGGCGCGCGGCTGATGGAGCGCGACCTTCCGGTGTTCGCGGTCGGCGAATCCACCGCGGCGGCGGCGCGAGCCGTCGGCTTCGGCCACGTGGTCAGTGCCGACGGCGACGGCGACGACCTGGTCGCCCTGGTCGCCGAACGCACCGACCCGCGCCGCGGTGCCATCCTGTATCCCTGCGGCGTACATACGGCGCGCGACCTGCGGGCGGCGCTGGCGGCGGTCGATCGCGACTGCGTGCCCGTTCCGGTCTACGAAGCGCGCGCCGTCGAGGCGCTGCCGCGCGAGATCGAGCACGGCCTGCGCCGGCGCCATTTCGACCTGGTCCTGTTCTACAGTGCGCGTACCGCCGGAATCTTCGCCGACCTGGTCGAGGCGTACGGCCTGGAGGCGCATCTCGCCGACGCGGCGGCGCTGTGTCTCAGCCAGGGCGTCGCAGGCCGCGCCCAGGCGCTGCGCTGGGGTGCGGTGGAGGTGGCGTCGCATCCGGACGGCCGGTCGATGCTGGCCCTCGTACGCGAGCTGGTGCTGCAGGCGCCGCATCGCGACCGGGCGGACTGACGGCGGTTTCGACCAACGAAGACACCGGCGTATGTATGCAGGCTGGCGGCCTGCGCGTGCGGAAGATGGAACTTTTGTCACAACCCCGGATTATGATTCGGGTTGAGCCGACCGTGGACGATATGCCATCGATCCCGTACGCGGGGCGCAGGCCCGAGGGATCGGCTGCAAGGGAGCTGTCATGGCCGAGAGGGAAAGCGCCGGGCCCGGCACCGGTGCGAGTGCCGGCGACCGGGACGTCGCCGCGCAGGCGCTGATCGACGTTTTCGGCGGGATCCGGCCGATGGCGGCCAAGCTCGGCGTGCCGGTCAGCACCGTCCAGGGCTGGAAGCAGCGCGACACGATCCCCGCGGCGCGGGTGCCGGCGGTGACAGCCGCGGCGGCACGGCACGGCATCCAGCTTCCGCCGCTGCAGCCGCAGCACGTGCCGGCTGCGATCGGTCCGTCTGTGGCGGATTCGGCGGCGCAGGGCACGTTGCGGAGCCATCGTCCGGCCGGGCCACGTCCGCCGATGCGCTTTTCGCCGCCGGAGGAGATGGCGCAGCCGGCGGCCGCCCCGGCGCCGGAGCCGGGGGCGAGTGCGGCGGAGCCGGCCCGGCCCGACCAGCCCAGGCCTACGCAATCCCAGCCCGCGCAGCCCCAGTCCGAACAACCCCGGTCCGAGCAGCCCCGGTCCGAGCAGCCCCGGTCCGAGCAGCGCCGGGCCGCGGCACCGCGCAGCGAGCCGCCGCCGGAGCCGGCCGCGCCCGCTGCCGGCCGAAGCCGCGCCGCGCTGGTCGTCGCGGTGCTCGCCCTGCTGGTGGCGCTGGCCTGGCCGGTCCTGTTCGCGGAATGGCAGGGTGCCGGCGCGCAGGACGGCGGCCTCGATGCGCTGGCGCAGCGGATCGAGGCGCTGGAACAGGCCAATGGCGGCGCCGATGCGGGTGCCGTGGCGGGCCTGCGTGCCGACCTGGATGCGCTGCGTGCCTCCGGCGTGAGCGATGTGGTTGAGGCGGTGCATGCGCTCGGCGCGCGTGTCGACGCGCTGGAAGGGGCGGCCGCGACGGCCCCGGCGGGCGACGGATCGACAGTGCCCGCGGCGGTGACCCAGGCGCTCGACAGCCTGCAGCAGGCCATCGACGGGCTCGACCGGGCGACCAGCGGCCTCGCCGACCGCCTCGCCGCCATCGAGACCAAGGTGTCGACGCTGGAGCAGGGCGCGGGCGGGGCCGACGTCGACGCGCTGAAGGCGTCGGTGGCCGACCTGGAATCGGCGCTGGCTCAGATCCGCGGCGACCTGCAGGGGGTCGCGGACGGCGCGCGCGCCGCCGGTGCCGACGTGCTGGCCCAGGCGACGGCGCTGATCGACCAGCGCACGGCGGCGCTGGACACGCGCATCGCCGCGCTGGCCGGACGCGACGAGCTTGCCGCCGGCCGGCAGGCCTTCCTGATCGCGCTGGGTCAGTTCGGTGCGCGCCTGCGCACCGCCGCACCCTATGCCGACGAACTGGCCGCGCTTCAGCAGCTGGCGGGCGACTCCGACGCGATCTCGCCCGACCTTGCCGCCGCCGTTCGCGACCAGCTGGCGCCGCTTGAGGCTCATGCCGCACAGGGCGTGCCGACGCTGGCCGGCCTGCAGGTGGCGTTCGACGAGACGCGCCGTGCCGTGCTGACCGCGCCGGGCGACGCCCCCGACGATACCCTCGACGAGATCGTCGACGAGCTGGGTGGGCTGGTCGTGGTCAGCCGGGTCGACGAGACCGGCGCCGACAGCGTCGACGGGCTGCTCGCGGCGGCGGAGCGGCACCTGACCGCGGGCGATCTCGCCGGCGCGGTCGCGTCCATGCGCGGCCTCGAGGCGCTGGGTTCCGGCTATGCCGATGCGGCGGCCGGCTGGCTGGCCCAGGCCGAGCAGCGCCTCGCCGCCGATCGCGCGCTCGACGCCGTCAACCGGGCCGCCATGGCCAGCTTCCAGGGCGACGGCGCGGCGGCTCCCGCCCCGGCGCCTGATGGCGGCGGCGAATCCGCGCCGGCCCCGGCGCCGGCCGAATGACGGCCGCGCCCGCGCTGCCGCCCGGCTGAAGAGCGAACCCCCATGCGCTGGATCGTCTCCTTCTTCGTCCTGGTGATCCTGGCCATCGCCGCTTGGCTGTTCGTCCGCGAGCACCCCGGCACGGTGATGGTCGAATGGCTGGGCACCCGCATCGAGGCCGGCATCGGCGTCGCCATCGTCGCCATGCTGCTGGTTGTGGTGGCGGTCATCCTGTTGTTCCAGCTGTTCCGTCTGGTCGTGTTCTCGCCCCACCGGCTGGCGCGGTGGTTCGGCCGCCGGCGCGAGCGCAAGGGCCTGCACGCCCTGTCGATGGGCATGGTCGCGGTCGCCGCCGGCGATCCGGAAGAGGCCGGGCGGCAGTCGCGCCGCGCCTCGCACATGCTGACCGGCGTGCCGCTTTCGAACCTGCTGTCCGCCCAGGCCGCCCAGCTGAAGGGCGACGAGGACGCCGCGCGGCGCTATTTCGAGGCGATGCTCGACGACCCGGAGACGGAGTTCCTCGGCCTGCGCGGGCTGCTGATGCAGGCGCTGCGCGCCCGCGACGACGCTCGCGCGCTGAAGCTGGCGGAACGCGCCCGCGCGCTCAGGCCGCGCTCGCCCTGGCTGCTGCAGACCCTGGCCGAGCTGCAGACCCGCAACGGCGACTGGCAGGACGCGCTCGAGACCACCGGCACCGCACGCCGGCTGGGCGCTTATGACGACGACGAGGCCAACCGGCGGATGGCGATCATCCAGTCGCAGGCCAGCCGCGCACTGGAGCAGGGCAACGACCAGGAACGCGCGCTGGCCTTCGCTCGCCATGCCCACAAGATCGCGCCCGGCTTCGTGCCGGCGGCGATCCAGCTGGCCCACCTGCATGCGGCGCGCGGCGACGTCAAGCGCGCGGCCGAGGTGCTGGCGCGCACCTGGACGCTGACCCCGCACCCGGAACTGGCGACCGCGTGCCGCCGGCTCTATCCCGGCGAAACGCCGATCGGGCTATACAAGCGGCTGACCGCCCTGACCAAGGGTGCGCCGGACTCGAGCGAGAGCCGGCTGGTGCTGGCCCGGGCCGCCGCCGAGGCCGGCCACTATGACGAGGCGCGCGGCCAGTTGGACGGCGTCGACGACGCGGTCGGCGGCGCCAGGCGCTACCGGCTGCTGGCCGAGATCGAGGAGCGGCAGACCGGCGACAGCGCCGCCGCCCGGCGCTGGCTCGACAAGGCCGCCGCCTTCGGCCAGCAGCAGGGCTGGACCTGTGCCGACTGCGGCCACGTCACCCAGGATTGGCACAGCCACTGCCCCAGCTGCGGCGCCTTCGGCACGATCCGCTGGCACCAGTTCGGGCCGGAACAGCTGCTGCTGCCGCCCGACCTGCCGCCGCTGCCGCCGGCGGACCCGCCCGCGGTGCCGACACAGCAGGTGGACGAGGCGGTTGCGGCCGAGCCGCCCGCGGTGTCGGCGGCGAGTGCGAAGCCGGCTGAGGTCGTGGCGCCGGCCAAGTAGTGCGGGCCAGGGAGCGACCGCCGGGCGACGTCGGTCCGCGGTCGGCGGCGCCGAAACCCCTGTCATTCCCCCGGCAAATAGGCTATAGCAGCCCGCGTCCGGCGCCCGGTTCCCACCGGTGCGCGCCGCGAGCGCCGATGTAGCTCAGCCGGTAGAGCAACGCATTCGTAATGCGTGGGTCGGGGGTTCGAGTCCCTCCATCGGCACCATCCCGCCAAATGTCCGGCCCGGAGAGATGGGTAACGGATTGTACCTAAGACATGGGTGACAACCTCGGGCCGAACGGGTTGTCGAGAGTCTGCAGGGTCTTCTGTT